>DGSY01000014.1 GCA_002394125.1 Ruminococcus sp. UBA4350 | reverse complement strand
GTTAAAAAATCCCCGGTCGGCCACTTCCAGAAGCGCACCGGCCATTGACAAATCTGTGAAATTGTGATACAATAATACTGAATAAGAATCGCCTTTTCCGGGCGAACAAATCCCTGTAGGAAAGGGGGGCGTATCTATGCTTCAGGAGCGTCCGGTCTTTGCTCTCTGCACATCCCGCATCCATAATCCGGAAATACTCGAAAGCGTCAAGGCGTTTATCGCCGAGGCACATAAGCGCGGCTATGCGGTTCTGGTCTTCAATGCCGGTCTGGGGCAGTCAGCCGGCAGCACCCGCGACCGGAGCTGCTACAGCGTCTATGACCTGATCCCGTTCCGCATCGTCGATATGATCGTGATTATGAGCGAGACGATCGGCGACAGTATCGTGACGGAAACGATCTCCGCGATCGCAAAGGAACACCGTATCCCGATCATGGCGTATGACGGCAAAATGGAAGGCGTGCCGTCCGTTTTTTCGTATTCCGATCAGGCATTCAGCCGGATGCTCGATCATGTTTTCAATGTACACGGATGCAGGCGCGTGAATCTGCTGACCGGTACCCGCGGCAACTATGCCTCGGAATGCATGGTCATGGCATATAACGAAACACTCCGCAAATACGGGCTTCCCTTTGAGGAGGACCGTATCGGCTACGGCGCATACAGCGAGAATCCTGCGGCAGAGGCTGCCGAGCGCTTTCTCAGCAAGGATACGCCGGAGGCGATCATTTGCGCAAATGACGTCATGGCAATGGCGGTCTGCGCGGTGCTGAACAGTCACGGGCTCCGCGTGCCGGAGGATGTGATCGTGACCGGCTCCGACGGCATCGTCAAGGAGCGCTTCCACACGCCCCGCCTGACGACCTGCCAGAAGGACTATAAGCGGCTCAGCGCTGTCACGCTGGATACCGCTGAGCTGATCCTTGACGGCGAGAATGTCAGCTTGAATATTGAGATTGACCCGACGCTGCGCATCTCCGAATCCTGCGGCTGCTATGTGACAGAGCACCGCGACCGGAATCAGGCGATCCATGATCTTGCACAGCATCTGGATATCCTGATTACGCAGGAGGATGAGGAATACTGGCTGCTCGGCGAAATGCTCGAACGCAAGCAGCCGACCGTCATCGACTATCTGGACGTCATCGTGCCGAATATGCCGGAGCAGGCGTATCTCTGCCTGCGCGATTCGCTCAGCCCTGAGCTCGACGAAAATATCCTGCACGGCTTCGGTGACAGCAGCGAGCTGATGAGCACGGTCACGCGCAGGGGCAAGGAGAAGCAGTTCTCGATCATGGCGCGGAACGGCCTGATCCCTGAGCTTGACAATATCCTCGTGACCGGACAGGCGGTCTTTGTCTGCCCGATCTATATGTTCGATGAGATCTACGGATACTATTCCTATTTCGGCGACGATCTGGATGTGGAATCCTTCAAGCTGCCGAAATTTGTACATACTGCGGGCAACGTGATCGGCTCCAGCCTTGCGACCGCACGGCTTCAGGCACTCAACCAGAAGCTCATGGTCGCCCGTGTCCGCGATTCGCTGACCGGCCTGCTCAATATGCACGGCGCACTCAAGGTGCTGCATGAGCGTGTCGCGGCAGAGCCGAAGGACGGCGGCGAGCTGATGATGATCGTCATCGGCCTGAACCGTCTCAGCCAAATCAACAGCATTTTCGGCCGTCAGGAGGGCGATCAGGCATTGCTGAGTCTTGCGTCCGCGATCACGGACAGCATCGACAGCGACGCGGTCTCTGCCCGCATCGGCGGTGATGAATTCCTCATTGCATTCCTCGGCAGCGGCGGCCATAACAATACCGCAGATGCCCTTGTCAGTGTGCTGCGCAAGCGCATGGAAAGCTACAATCAGGTCTCCGGCAAGAGCTATACCATGGAGATCTCGGTCGGGCGGGTCGCCGCGCCGGTCAACAGTGCGCTCTCCATTGAGCAGCTGCTCAATGAAGCGGTCACGCTGAAGAATGCACAGCGCATCAGTGACGAGCCGGAGGCCAAGCCCGCGATCCCCGACGATGAAGCAGCCCAGATGGACCGCGTTATCAGCGAGAATCTGCTGACCTACCATTTCCAGCCGATCGTCAGCACCAAGACAGGCCAGATCTATGCCTATGAAGCATTGATGCGGACGGCGGGCGGCATTCATATCCCCCCGCTGACGCTGCTCAACTATGCGACCTATGCCGGACGGCTCTATGAGATCGAATGGCTGACCTATAATAATGTACTGAAATATATTGCGGCGAACCGTGAGCAGTTCACGGACAAGCGCATCTTTATCAACAGCATCCCCGGCCATTTCCTCAAGGAAACGGACTTCCTCAAGATCCGCGCCAAGTACGGCGATATCCTCTCGCAGCTCGTTGTGGAATTCACCGAGCAGGCGGAGACCGAGGGCGAGGAGCTGCGTGCGATGCAGACACGCTGCCGCGACAATAAAATGAATATCGCAGTCGATGACTACGGCACCGGCTATTCCAATATCTCCAATCTTCTCCGGTATTCGCCGAATTATGTGAAGATCGACCGCAGTCTGATCTCCAGTATCCATGAGGAGCCGAAGAAGCAGCATTTCGTTACGAACATTATCGAGTTTGCCCATGCAAACGGCTTTATGGCGCTGGCGGAGGGTGTCGAAACGATCGAGGAGCTGCGGGCGGTCATCCGCTTCGGCGCCGATCTCATTCAGGGCAATTTCACCTCCCTGCCCGCGCAGATCCCGCAGGAGAATATCCCTGACCGCATCAGCGCGATGATCCTCAAATTCTCCGCGAGCGCGACAAAGCAGATCATCCAGAAGACCTATATGCTCTCCGGCGAGGAATCGGTCAGTCTGCCGAAGCTTGATGCAGAGCATTACACAGATCTCTTTGTCTCACAGCCGCGGCTGGAGATCGTCGGCGATTTCCACGAATCCAGCGCGGTGCATATCAAAATTCAGGACAACACGGACTGTCATCTCATCCTGCGCGATGTGCATTTCAGCCTGCCGGTGCAGAATGTCTCGCCTGCGATCATGCTCGGCAAGAATTCACACGTCACGCTGGAATTTCAGGGCGACAACCGCATGGACAACGGCGGCATTCTCGTGCCGGAGAGCAGCTCGCTGCATCTCACCGGCAAGGGCAATCTCAGCATCCGTGCGGATGACACAAAGGCTTTCGCGATCGGCAACGACCCCGACCTTGCCTGCGGCGATATGACGATCGACCTCGCGGGATGTCTCGCGATTCTTTCCAATGCCGGCCAGTGCATCGGCATCGGCTCCGGCAGCAGCAAGGGTCAGACCATTTCCATCACCGGCACCAAGCTCTTCTTCGAGATGACCGGCAAGAACGGCGTCTGCATCGGTACGCTGGAGGGTGATCCGAAGATCCGGCTTTCCGGCTGCGAGGCGGATTTCTCGCTCCGCATGGCAAACAGCATCGCGCTCGGCTCGGCCGAGGGTACGCCGGACATTCTCTGCAATACCGCGAGCCTGACAGTTCACGGCTCCGGTGCCATGATCTGCTGCGTCGGTTCGGAGCACGGCGGTGCCAATATTGTCCTGCGCGATTCGATGCTCTGCGCCGATCTGACCGGACAGTGCATCCTCATCGCGGGCTCCTGTGACGGCGCGCCGAAGATCGCGCTGTATCAGTGCAAGGCAGAGGTGCGGACTGAGGGCACACAGGCAATGGACTTCGGAAGCTGCGAGGGCGATGCCGAGTTGATGCTCGTAGACTCTCATTTTGACATAGCAATACAAAGCGCAAACGCAATGCATTTCGCTGCGGCTCCCGAGCATATCGTGCAGACGGGCGGCAGCTCCAAGGTGGCGATCAATCTATGAATACAGGACTTGTTATTTTATGCTATGCCGGTGCGATCCTGCTCGGCTATCTCTTCGGCAATATCAACACTGCCGCGATTCTGGCGAAAATCAAAGGCTTTGATATCCGGAAGAAGGGCTCCGGCAATGCCGGTGCATCGAACGCCTATCTGACAATGGGCAAATCCGCGGCGGCGTTTTCCGCGATCGTGGATATTTTCAAGGCGTTCATTCCGGTCTGGTTCACGCTGCACATCCTGCATCTGCCGGATGAGCTGCGGCATATGCCTGTCGTGACAGGCGTTTCAGTCATCATCGGGCATATGTTCCCGTTCTGGATGCAGTTCAGGGGCGGCAAGGGCTTTGCCTCGCTGCTCGGCATGAATCTTGCACTGAACTGGAAATTTTTCTTCTTCTGCGTCGGCATTCTTGCGGTCATCATGCTGTTCACGCGCTACATCGCGCTGGCGACCGTGAGCTGCGCGATCGCGCTGCCGGTCTGGTGGTATCTGCGGACGGGCGATGCAGCGGAAACGATGCTGTTCAGTCTGGTCGCGGTCATCGTCATCTGGAAGCATATCCCGAATTTCAAGCGCATCATGAGCGGAACAGAGCTGATCCCCGCCTCACCGGTCAAATCGGACGAGGAACAGGAATCGGCCTGAATCTCCCCGCAAAAGCACATATAAAAACAACAGGCAGATACACCGGAAAACGGGTATCTGCCTGTTTGATTGTCGTGGAATGAAAAACTCACTGTCCGCCGGTTTTCCGCCACTGCATCGGGGAAACGCCGAACTGCTGCTTGAACTGGCGCGAGAAATGCACGCTGCTGTGATAGCCGCAGGCAAAGGCGATATCCTCGACCGTCATGGCGGGATTGCCGAGCAGCTGCTTGGCCTGCTCCATGCGGCTGCGGATTACATCGGCGGCGCAGGTCACGCCGAATGCCTTTTTATAGAGCGCGTGCAGATACGGCACGCTGATATTGACCTGCTGCGCCATTTTCTGCGCATCCCAGTCCAGATCCGGCTGCGCATAGAGCTGCCGCCGGAGGTCGAGCAGCTCACGGTAATGCGGCAGATCCGTCCAGCCCTTGCTGACCGGTGCGGAGAAAATTTCGGTCAGCATGGCGCGGATCAGCAGACCGGCGGAATTCGTATTCGCGCCGCGGAAAAAGCTGTCTGCGATCAGCTGGAAATACTGCGGCAGGTCGATCTGCTCGCCGATCGGGATCAGCTCATTGAACCGCACCTTCGCCTCTGCCTGCAAGGGTTCGGTGCAGTCAAAGAGCGCCCAGTCATTGATATAGTCGCCGCCGGATGCGCCGTAATACAGCGGGGTATTGCGGTCGTACAGAATAAAGGTGGACGGCTCGGCAAGCCGGTATTCCCCGTCCAGCCGGAAGACCGCACGGGTCTTGACAAAGAGCATCAGATAGACATCATAGCCCTGCGGCTGATCGAGCAGAAAGCTGCTGTCATGCCGGCAGGAGCAGCCCATGCGCTGGATTTCAAACATTCTGCACGCCTCCCTTGCAAAGCGATATTTACCTGTATTATAGCATGATTCTGAGAAAAATGCAACTGCTTTGTTCATATTGCTGTGCGGACAGTCAGGGAAGAACTTCGTGATCCTGCACAAAACGGAGGCGGTTTTTCCGTCAGATCGCCGAAATTTCCAGTTATATCAATTCTGAATAACTGATATTGTATAATAACGGCAGAGCAGCAAGGAAACCGATCCGCTGCCGTACCGTGAACGCATTGACGAAAGGAGTCACATCATGAAACTGCTGCATCTCGCCGATCTGCATCTCGGCAAACGCATCTCCGGCTTCTCCATGCAGGAGGATCAGGAGCATATCCTCAAGCGCATCCTTGAGATCACGGATGCCGAGAAGCCCGATGCGATCCTGATCGCAGGCGATATCTACGACAAGCTCACCCCGCCCGCTGAAGCCGTTCAGCTGCTGGACTGGTTTCTCAATGAACTCACGGCGCGCCGGATCGAGACCTTTCTGATCGCCGGCAATCACGATTCCGCGGAGCGCATCGCGTTCGGCGGCCGGATCATGGACCGCAGCGGTATCCATTTTTCGGCTGTCTATGACGGCAGACCGCAAAGATTCACCCTCTCTGACGCCCACGGCGAAGCGGATGTCTATCTGCTTCCGTATCTGCGGGCGGCGGAGGTGCGGCGATTCTTTCCGGATGCCGTCATCACGGACACTGCCGGGGCTGTCCGGACGGCGATCGCCGCGCTCCCGCTCGACCGCAGCCGCCGCAGCATCATCCTCTCGCATCAGTTCGTCATGGGCGGCGTGACCTGCGATTCCGAGCGCAATGCCGTCGGCGGAACAGACAGCGTCCCGCCGGAGGTCTATGCGGATTTCGATTATGCCGCGCTCGGCCATCTGCACGGCCCGCAGCAGATCGGGAGCCCGGCCGTGCGGTACAGCGGCTCTCCGCTGAAATATTCCTTCTCCGAGGCGGCGCAGAAAAAGTCCGTGACGATCTGCGAGCTGGGGGAGAAGGGAACCGCGCCGGAGATCCGCTGCATCCCGCTGACGCCGCTCCGTGATATGCGCATTCTCACCGGCGATTTCGAGACGGTCATGCAGGATGCTTCGGAGGATTATCTGCATATCCGGCTGACGGACACGAGCCGCATTCCCGATGCGATCAAGAAGCTGCGCACGAAGTATCCGCAGGTCATGAGCATCGAATACATCGCGGAAACGGAGCGCACCCCGCATCAGATCGCAGAGAAGACCGTCGAGTCCGTCCGCGAGGATCCGCTGACCATGTTCACCGGATTCTTCCGCGATATGAACGGCAGGGAAATGACCGATTCACAGGCAGACACCATGCGTGATCTCATCAATGAGATCTGGGCAGAGGAGGGGAAAGCATGAGACCGCTGACACTGGAAATGCAGGCATTCGGCTCCTACGCCGGCCGCTGCAATATCGACTTTACCGCATTCGGCACATCCGGACTGTTTCTCGTGACCGGCGATACCGGCGCGGGCAAGACCACGATCTTTGACGCGATCACCTTTGCGCTCTACGGCGACCTCAGCGGCGAGAACCGCAAGGCAAATATGATGCGCTCGAAGTATGCCGATGAGGATGCGGAAACCTATGTCCGCCTGACCTTTGAATGCGGCGGCATGGTCTATACGATCCGCCGGAATCCGACCTATGAGCGCAGAAAGAAGCGCGGCGACGGCATGACGGCGGAGACTGCAAGTGCTGTCCTCACCATGCCGGACGGCGCGACCTTTGACACAAAGGAGGCGAACGACCGCATTCAGAACGATATCATCAAGCTGACCGCCGATCAGTTCCGGCAGACGATGATGCTCGCGCAGGGCGAATTTCTCCGGCTGCTCCATGCAAAGGCGGATGACCGCGAAAAGCTGCTGCGGACGCTGTTCGGCACGGAGAATTTCAATCAGCTCGAAAAGCGGCTCAAGGAAATGCGCGATCGGCTGAAGCAGGATGTGGACAAGACGCAGACCGCGATCCGGCAGTATGCGGAGGGCATCCGCTGTGAGGATGCGCCGGACAAGATGGCGAAGATCAGCGAATATGCAAAGGCGGGCAATACCCGTGATCTGCTGCTCGAAACGGAAGCGCTGATCCGTGCCGACGATGCGGCGCTGAAAACGCTCGCCGGTCAGAAGGACGGCATCGACAGGCAGTATGAGGAAGCCGTCCGGCAGCTGGAGCGCGTTCAGCAGGATCAGAAGCGGCTCAGTGCGCTGAAAAAAAGCATTGCGGAGCAGGAGAGGGAATCCGCCGCGCAGCAGACCGCGCTGGAAAAGCAGAAAGCCGCGATCGAAAAGCTGAAAGCCGATCAAGCCAAAGCGGAGCAGGCGCGCGATGCGCTGAAGGATGCGCCCGCAGCCCTCGAAAAATGCAAAGCCGCAGAGCAGACTGCTGCGCAGGAATACGATGATGCAAAGGCATTGCAGGATCAGCTTGCGGATTGTGAGAAAGCGGAATCCGCAGTCAAATCGTATTCTGCGGCACTCGAAGCGCATCAGGCGGACAGCACAAAGCTCACGGAAAAGGCAAAGGCCGCCGATGCGGAGATCGCGAACTTGCAGGCGCGGATCGGGGAGCTGCATCCGCAGGAGGCCGAGCGCGTCCGTTTGGACGGCGAAAAGGCAAAGCGCACCGAACGCCGTGAAAATCTGAAAAAGCTCGCGGAGAGCGTGAAAAAGAGTGCAAAGCAGAATGCCGATTGGCAGGACGCACAGCAGGCATATCTTGCCGCAGAAGCGGAGTATCAGAAGCTGAATGCTGCATATGAATCGCTGCATTCCGCATTCCTGCGCGGACAGGCGGGCATTCTCGCGGAAACGCTGGCCGAGGGGGTGAAGTGTCCGGTCTGCGGCTCGGTGCATCATCCGGAACCGGCCGAAAAGGAATCCGATGTTCCGACGCAGGCACAGCTCGACACGGCGCAGAAAAAAGCTGCCGATGCCAATGCAAAGCGCGAGAAGCAGAGCGGCATTGCCAAAGAGCTGGGCGGCAAATATGAGACTGCGCACGGTCAGCTCATGCAGGATGCCGCAGTGCTGCTCGGTGAAAACCACGGTGAGATCACAGAAGCGATCGCCGCTGCGGATGCAGAATGCGCAGAGCAGCTCCGGATGCTGGATGCCGCGATCAGGGACACCGCTGCACTGCTGAAAGAGCGTGACGAGAAGCAAAAGCAGGTCACGAATCAGCAGAAGCTCATCGAAAAGATCAAGGCGGATGCCGAGGCCGCTGCGCAGAAAGCGCGGGAAACCGGTGAAGCGCTTGCCGCTGCAAAGGCACAGGCTGCGGAGCGCCGCGATGCACTCGCAAAGGAATTGCAGAAGCGCGGTGCGGAAAATGCAGACGATCCCGCTGCAAGGATCGCGGAAATCATTGCAAATGCGAAGCAGAAACATGATGCGGCAAAATCCGCTTTGTCACAGGCGGAAGAGCGTGTCCGGCAGGCGGAGAATGCCGAAAAGCGGGTCAAGGAATTGCAGCAGGATGCCGAAAAGCTGAATGCGCAGCTGGGTGACATCAGCACGAAGCTCTCCAATGCAAAGACGCTGATCGGGCAGTACCATGCGGATATCGAAACGCTCAAAGGCAAGCCCGGTTTCGACGGCTCTCCGGAAGCGGAGCAGAAGGCGCGTGCGCATATGGAGCAGTGTGACAAAATCATCCGGGAATATAACAGTGCCGTCAGCAATCATGATGCACGGATGAAACAGAATCAGCGTGCGGCAAAGGATATCGCAAAACAGGCGGAGCATCTGGCAAAAAGCGAAGCCTCACTGACGGAGATCTCTGAGCTTTACAATACCGCCGCCGGCCGCATTGACAAGCAGGACAAGCTCGCCTTTGAGAAGTATGTGCTGCGGTTCTATTTCGAGCGCATGGCGGCGCGGGCATCGGAGCAGCTGCGCCGGATGACAGACGGGCAATATTCGCTGAAAATGGCCGTTGAATCCAACCGCGCAAAGAATGTCGGGCTGGATCTCTGCATCGCGGATCACTGGAACGACACCGAGCGCGATGTGAAATCGCTCTCCGGCGGTGAATCGTTCCTCGCGGCGCTCTCGCTGGCGCTGGGACTGTCGGAGGAGGTGCAGGCGACCTCCGGCGGCATCCGGATCGACTCGATGTTCATTGATGAGGGCTTCGGCTCGCTCGATGAGACCTCGCTGGATCTGGTCATGACCGCGCTGGATGAGCTTGCACATGACGGCGGCAGTCTCATCGGCATCATCAGCCATGTCGAGGAGCTGAAATCCCGCATCGACCGCAAGATCCTCATTACCAAAACGCATAACGGCTCGTCCGCCGAGGTCGAATGCTGAAACAATCCGGCGGGCAGTGAACGATGATTATTTGTGCTGCTGTCCGCAGCAATACAGAATATAAGAGCAGTATGAGCGATCATGCTGCTCTTTTGTCGTATTGACAAAAGAAATCCCGAATGATACAATAAAAATAATCAGAACAGGTGTAACCGATTCTGAAAAACGTCGTTCATATGGGTGAAGGCAAACACGAAAGGCGGTGATTGCCATAGACGACAAAAGAATTCTTTTGATGCTGAATAATCGGGATGAGCAGGCGCTGAAGGAATCCGCACAGATGTACGGGGCGCTCTGCCGGTCTGTTGCGCGCAATATTCTCGGCAGCGATGAGGATGCCGAGGAATGCCTGAATGATGCGCTGCTCACGGTCTGGAACGCGATCCCGCCTGCAAAGCCTTCTAATTTCTGTGCGTATCTTTTGAAGCTCGTGCGCAATGCCGCATTCGACCGCTATAAAGCACGCCGCAGAGAAAAGCGCGGCGGCGGACAGACTGCGCAGGCACTCGATGAGCTGACGGAAATCTTCCCGTCTTCAGAGAATGTGGAGCAGGAGCTCGAACAGCGTGAACTGATGCAGGCGGTCACGGGATTTCTGCAAAGCCTGCCGGAAAAGCAGCGCAATCTGTTTATCTGCCGGTACTGGCAGTCTGCGGCGATCGCGGAGCTCGCGGCCAGATTCGATATGAGCGAAAGCAATGTCAAGGTCACGCTTGCAAGGATTCGCAAGCGCCTGCAAAAATATCTTCGGGAGGAGGGATTGCTTTGAATGCTGAACGCTTTATGGAGTTGATGAATACGCTGCCGGATGATATGATCGACACCGCGGTTCATGCGGAATACCGACGCAGGCCGAAGCTGATGCGGTTTCTTCCGGCGATCGCGGCCTGTCTGGTGATCGGCATTTTTGCGGCAGTCTATCCGAAACTGCGGATGCAGGCACCGGAGATCACGGAGCTGCCTGCTGCAACCGTCACAGCGGAAACGACTGCGCAGAATACCGCCGAGACAACAGCCGTGACCGTGTATACGACTGCTGTCAGTATGAAAACGACACATCAGACAACAGCGGAAACTGTCAGTCAGACTGCCGCAGAGACGGTCACTGACGCGGAGACAGTCACGGATGCGGTGACGGAACAGGAGCAGGTGCTGACAGTTCCCGAAACGCCGATACAGCCGGAGACAGCACCGCCGCCTGTCACAACCGCCATATTGACCGTCACGGCGGAAACAACAGAAGCACCGATACAGGGTGCGCCGGAGTCTTTCCATGGCGATGCACCTGAGGAACCGACATTCACGCTGCCTGTGATCACAGGCCCATGGCAGAAAGAGAACTCTGCTCCTTCCGATTGGCCGGAGCCGTATATCCAATTCTATTTCGTTCGTTCGACGCCGGATGATCACGGATATATGCTTGACAGCAGATATGATCCGGCACATCAGCAATATATTGTGGTGAAAGTGCGGGCAGACTACACAGATGCCGCTCTGTGCGGGGGGACAATGACACCTTCGGGATTGCAGCTGCATTTTGTTTGTCTGCGGCCGCCGGACAGCACGGTGATTCTTTACTATGCCATTCCGCTGCCGGACGGTTACGATATTCTTCCGGAGGACTGCAGCGCAGAATATACTGTCGCAAACGACAGCGATATTTTTCAGAAAAAGCAGACCGATCAGCCGATGATTGATGTTTATGCGTAAAGGAGGTAATCTTATGAAAAAGCGTATGAGATTTGCAGCGATGCTTGCAGGCGCTGTGCTGCTTTGCGGCGCGGTTCCTGCGGTGCCGGTTTCTGCTGCTGAAACAACCGACGTGATTCCGCTGTACTGCTGGGGCACTGCGGACGGCAGCGAGTTTCAGGATATGACGGAACTGGATGACAAGGGTATGTTCAAATGGGTCGGGTACGGCGGTGTTCCCGGCACGCCGCGTGATTATCAGGTCTTGACCTATCACTATTCGTTTGACCGTGAAGATACCTTTACCGATCTCGATACCGGTGAAACAATTACGGAAATGCGTCACCTTGAGGGCGATCCGGTCTATGTGGTCTGTCCGCGGGAGAATGTTCTGCGGATCGTACTGCGGAAAGATATCAATCACGATGAAGCAGAACAGAAAATGTTTGAGATACTGGAGAAACACTATCCCGGAATTACCGGATTTTCTCAGATCACAAATCCCGAAACGCCCCGGAGATATTATGTTTATCAGGTTCAGGAAGGCGTGACGGATCTTGAATGTTACTATGATCTTGTTGACAACAGCAAGCGGTTTCCGACAGAAGAAGCCAAAACTGCCGGTGTTCCGGAAATCGCTGACGGCATTCTGCATGACCTTGCAAAAGCCGGACTGATCTCTGAATTTTACACATGGGGACAGACAGCAGATTATCAAGAGGTCTGGTACACTTATCCGACAGCATACTATCCCACAAGCCATAAATGGAACAGCAGCTATACTGCGCTGGAGGATGTCACATACGACTGGGATGCTGTTGATGCATGGGTTCAGGAGCATCATCCCGAATGCAGATTTGTCTGTGCGGCGCTCGAAGATACGGCACTTGCCAAAAAGCTCGGATACTATGATTACGGACAGGACAAAGCATACTATAATGACCGGAATGAAATGTATGCCGTGATTCCGCCGGAAGGAACAACATTCGCTGAACATTTTGCGATTGCCGCAGAGCTTTACGAACAATTTGGTCTTGCAGCTGAATGGGTGTGTCCGGACAGCGCCGCCTCGCCGCTGATCGGTCAGAATGCGCTCGCCATATCCGGCGATGTGACACTTGACAGCGAGATTGATGTCAACGATGCGGTTCTCCTTGCCCGCTTCTGCACAGAGGACAGCGAGGCAGTCATCACCAAGCAGGGCAAGCAGAATGCCGATGTAAATGAAGACGGCAATATCACGCTTGACGATGTGACCGCAATTCTCCGCAAGGTCGCAAAGCTCGATTGATACACAGATTCTTCATGACAGATAAATGAGAACAGCCGCCGGTGCTTCAAAACACCGGCGGCTGCTGCATGAAACGATCATCGTGATGACAGCGATCCCCGAAAAGAACGAGGGAGGATACCGTTTCCGGGTATCCTCCCTCATCGTTATCTTTTTTCAGTTCAGATTTGCGGCAGCTTGGAGAAGGATGCTTCCAGCTCTGCATCGGTCGGCACATAGTTTTCGAGTGCGCCGTCATTGTACTTTGCATAGCCCGCGAGATCGAAATAGCCGGTGCCGGTCAGACCGAAGACGATCGTCTTTTCCTCGCCTGTCTCCTTGCATCTCAGCGCCTCGTCGATCGCCGCACGGATCGCGTGAGAGCTTTCCGGTGCGGGCAGGATGCCCTCGATGCGTGCAAACTGCTCTGCCGCCGCAAAGACCTCCGTCTGCTTATAGGAGACTGCTTCGAGAATGCCCTGCGCACGGAGCGCGGAAAGCATCGTATTCATGCCGTGATAGCGCAGGCCGCCGGCATGGTTCGGTGCGGGGATATAATCCGCACCGAGCGTATACATCTTCGCAAGCGGGCAGATCCTGCCGGTGTCGGCATAATCATATGCATACTTGCCGCGTGTCAGCGACGGGCAGGATGCCGGCTCGACCGCGATGAATCTGTAATTTGCTTCGCCGCGGAGCTGCTCGCCGACGAACGGTGCGATCAGTCCGCCGAGATTCGAGCCGCCGCCTGCGCAGCCGATGATGATATCCGGTTTGATGCCGTATTTGCGGAGCGCTGTCTGCGTTTCAAGACCGATGACGGTCTGATGCAGGAGCACCTGATTCAGCACGGAGCCCAGCACATAGCGATAGCCCTCGCTGCTGACGGCTGCTTCGACGGCCTCGGAGACCGCGCAGCCCAGACTGCCGCCCGTACCAGGATGCTCTGCGAGGATCTTGCGGCCGATTGCCGTTGTCTCAGAGGGAGACGGGGTGACGGATGCGCCGTAGGTGCGCATGACCTCGCGGCGGAACGGCTTCTGCTCATAGCTGACCTTGACCATGAAAACCTTGCAGTCGAGATCGAAATAGGAGCAGGCCATAGAAAGCGCTGTGCCCCACTGACCGGCGCCGGTCTCGGTCGTAACGCCCTTCAGTCCCTGCTTTTTTGCATAATAGGCCTGCGCGATCGCGGAATTGAGCTTATGGCTGCCGGAGGTATTGTTGCCCTCGAATTTGTAGTAGATCTTCGCGGGCGTACCGAGCTTCTTTTCCAGGCAGTATGCCCGAACCAGCGGAGACGGACGGAACATCTTATAGAATTCGCGGATCTCCTGCGGGATTTCGATATAGGCATCGGTCTCGTTCAGCTCCTGCTCGGCAAGCTCGCGGCAGAAGACCTGCGAGAGCATATCGAGCGTTGCCGGTGCGTGGGTTTTGGGATCCAGCAGCGGCGCGGGCTTTTCCTTCATGTCAGCGCGGAGATTGTACCACGCCTTCGGCATTTCGGATTCTTCCAGATAGATCTTGTAGGGGATTTCCTTGCTCATGATTAACACTCCTTTTGTCAAACGGTCGGCTGTCGGGAAGAACAAAAAACGCCCGTCCCTGACAGATTCTTACAGTCAAGGACGAGCGGTGCTCGCGGTGCCACCTTGATTCGCCGCAGCTCTGCATATCAGAGTGCCGCGCACTTTACACGGATACATCCATATCCTCAGCACTGACGCGTGCCTGAAACGTCGCAGCTTTCACTGCGCCCTCAGCGGGCCATTAGGTGCTCTGTGATCCGTCCGGCTCTCAGCAGTACCGGACTCTCTGTGGGGCATAAACACCCTTTCTCTCCGCTTCATCGGTTTACAGTGCTATTATACCACATCGGATTGCATTTGTCAATAGCTTCGGAAAATTTTTTGACATTGGGAATCAGAGCGATTTGCATTCTATAAAAAACAGCAGGCAGATTCACCGGAAAGCGGGGATCTGCCTGCTTGATTTGCGGTTTGCTTACGGTCAGCTGAGATCGCTTGTCCATGTGTCCTGATTATCCCAGCCAAGCTCCGCCGTGATGAAGAAGCCGTGCTTGTTGTTGCCGGAGATCTTGTATTTGCATTCGGCGGGGCAGGGGACATCCGTTTCGATCGCGGGATTGTTCGGATCGACAGAGACATAGTAAAGCTCATAGGAGCGGCCGAGCTGATCCTTGACCGTCAGATGCTGGCCGTCTGCGGGATTCGATTCCAGCAGATCGAGATACTCCTCCAGACAGAGCCCGTTCTTATACATATACCATGAATGCGGCACGCCGACATAGCGGAAGATCCACGGCTGATCGTCAACGTGCGTATAGTCGGATTTGCCCTCCGGATAGCGCTGGACAAAGCCGTATTCTGCGCAGTGCTCAAGGATCCAGCCGGCATCGCCCTCCGGCGAATACTCCATGAACATTCCGTTCACATAGAGCCCCAGCTCAAAGGAATAGCCGGATTCCAGCTCATTGCCGCCGGGGATCGCTGCCGTAACGCCGCTTGTCGTACCGGCAGCCGCCAGCTCGGTTTCATAGCGCTGCTTCTGCTCATCGTAGGAAACATAGGCATTGCGGACGAGAATATCTCTGCGGCCGGTCGCCTCGAAATATTTCGCTGCAAGCTGATTCAGCGCAAGCGTTGCCTCATCCATGAGATAGACCTGCATATCGCGTGTCGTGATATATTCGTTTTTCTGCTCAAACACCGAGACAAGTCCCGTGTCGATCTCGGTCGTCGGGAAATCGGAATTGATCATGACGAGCGGGCCGTGGTGGAGCTTTTCGGTCTCATAGAGGAATGTCGTGAGCTTCAGCGCATTGGGATCCTCGGAGCTTTCCGTCTCGGAATCCGGCACGCTGATCTCGGCCTCGCTGACCGGCTCCGGCACAAGCGATTCCATGCCGTTCAGAACCATGCGAATGCCGAAGGCACCGGCAGCAAGCAAAACGATCAGGATCAGCGCAGCGATCACGCCCTTGGGTGATTTGCGCAGTTCCTTTCCGGATGAACGATACTGAGCCATATGCATTTTCAGCGGCGGCAGCGCCGCATCTCCTTCCCGTGTTTTTGACATCGGATATTTATATACTATTGATGTACCAATTAAATCTTGAAGAATAGATGCGCAGGATTTTTGTCGTGAGACAAGGCAGAAAGCCGCCGCCTTGCTGACGCAAGGCAAGGATTTCTAACGCAGTATCACGGCAAAAAGACAAGCAGATATCTTCAAGAGATAGTTGGGACATCAATATTATACCA
>DGSY01000186.1 GCA_002394125.1 Ruminococcus sp. UBA4350 | reverse complement strand
GTGAACTATGTCAGCAGCGGCGTATTTGAGATCGTCAGCGCGGAAAGCGGCATGATCCTGACGGCGAACGGCAGCGGCGTTTCGCTTGCAAATGATACCGACGGAGCCAATCAGCGCTGGAAGATCGAGGGTGTCCAGAAGGACTTTGACGGCTATGATCTCTATTACAAAATCACAAGCAATGCGGATGCTTCCAAGGCGCTGACATTCCGCGAGGGCATCGGCTTTTCGCTGAGCAGCTATGCCGGTGACGGATATCAGAAATTCAAGCTGAATCTGGACGGACTGGAGGGCTTTGCAGCCAATGCAAAAACCGCCTCCGGCGAAAAAGCCGGCACGATCGGCGGACTGCTCGGAGAAGTCGTGTATGTCAGCACCGCAGATGAGCTGGAAAATCAGCTCAATTCTGTCGGGCCGCAGACCATTGTCATCACCGGAGATATTGATATGCAGAAAAAGGGAAATACCCGCATCCGCGATAATAAAACGATTGTCGGCTGCTACGGTTCCCATACGATTTACGATTCGCAGTTCCGGACAAATGATGCATACGGCGCAGAGGATGACAGCCCCAGCGACAATATCATTTTCCGCAATCTGAAAATGATCGCGAAGAACTGTCCGAACCGCATTCTCATCAACATCTGGTCATCGCGGCAGATCTGGATCGACCACATCTTTTTCGACAATCAGCTCTCCTACGACCGCACCGGCAACGGACAGGACGAGGTCGGCAAGTTCATCTGGATCAATACGCCCTATGACAACTACATGGATGCGAAGGACCGGCTCCGCTCACCGGATTATGTCACGATCTCCTACTGTCATCTGAAAAAGCGCTACTGGACGGTTGCATACGGCACGCAGAACGATGAGATCACACGCGACCGCACCACGCTGCTGTATAACTGGTGGGATGAGAATGTGCGGCGCTGCCCGCAGCTCGGCAACGGCTCGGCGCATATCTATAACAACTACTATTCCGCATACGGCAAGGATTCCAACGGCAGCGGAACGACCGGCGTCATCGGCGGCGACGGCTCGGAGATGCTCTCGCAGAATAATATGTTCAACGGCTATACAAAGGGGCAGGCGCTGACGATGGGCGGCGATGCGAACAAAAATCCCGCCCGCGATGACGGCTCCTATCTTTCCGAAGCGCTGAACGGCACACCCTCCGCGATCAGTTTCCAGTCGAAGAATCCGTCCAAATGGTATCCGGAAAAGACCAATTACGGCTATTCGCTGCTGGATGCCTATAACACGAAAAAGACGGATACAAAGGCTTTCTGCACGGCATATGCCGGCGACCAGATCAGCGAGTCGAATATGAAATACATCACGGACAGTGCGTTTGACAGCTGGGTCTCGCAGCGCTATCCGTCGCCGTTCCTCCGCAGCGTGACGCTCAAGGTCAAGACCGGCGCGGTCATGGATACTGCTTACAGCTACACCTTCCGGAATGTCAACAGCGGACTGTATCTGGCATCCGCCGACGCAGCACCCTCCAGCGGCACAAATGTGCAGCAGGGAAAGCCCGCTGACAAGGCGGCATACACATGGACATTGCAGGATGCGGGCGACGGCTATTACTACATCTGCTCCGCGCTGAACAAGAACCTCTGCATAGATCTGCCCTACGGCAGCGCCGATAACGGCACCAGCATCGGACTCTGGTCGAATGACGAATCGGATGCGCGCAGATTCAAGTTCATCGACAACGGCGACGGCTCCTATACGATCTGCACGAAATCCTCGTCTGACATGAGCTGCTTCGGCGTCATCAGCGATTCCAAAGAGGAGGGCGCCGATGTGATCCAATGGACAAGCACGGGCAACGATTCACAGAAATGGATCGTCAGCATGGTGCTGGATCCGCTGAACGGCACACTGATCCGGAATTTTGACCGGCTGCAATCGGAATATGCGGATGCATGGTCGATCGAAACCGGACTTGCTGCGGGCGCTCCGGTCTACGGCGACCGCGAGGTGACATATACTGCTGTGCCGGAAGCGCTCAGCGATGCGGAATATGTGCGCACGCCCTGCGATGCAAAGAATCTGAGCGGCGCGCTCGCGGAATTTACGGTTTCAGAACCGGTCACGGTTTATGCCGCACTGGACAGCCGTGTGGAGCAGGCACCTGCATGGCTGAACGGCTGGACGAAAACCGGTCTGACGCTGTCCAATTCCAACAATGTCAGCTATGTGCTGTATGCGAGGGATGCGGATGCGGGTGAGACCGTCGTGCTGGGCGAAAACGGCCAGACCGCCGGCTGCGTCAATTACACAGTCGCAGTCACGGCAAAACAGGCTGCGCCTGTAACCGGTGACATTGATGCAGACGACCTGTGCGATAAAACAGATCTCGTTATGATGCGCGAATATCTGCTGACAGCCGGTACGCTCACACCGGAGCAGGCCGCGATCGCTGACATGAACAGCGACGGCAGACTGGACGCGGACGATCTCACACTGCTGAAACGCATGATCAAATAAGCGGAACCGCCGCCTGCACACAACGCAGACGGCGGTTTCTCTGTATTCACCTTTCGATTTGCCCTCCGTCCGATGATCCGATTCGTAAAAAAGCGAAGACTGTTTTTGTAGAATTCGCAGAAAATACGAAAATTACTTGTACTCCTTCCGGAATCCTGATATACTGTAATCAAAGACACCGCGAAAGGAGCGACAATATCATGAAAATACGGAAAAGTGCTGCGCTCATCCTGAGCATTCTGTTTTTCGTCACCGCTGCGCCGGCACAGCCTGTCTTCGCGGGCAATGCAGAGGAAACGCCGGGCTGTCAGCTGCAAACCATCCTGATCGACAACGATGGCAAAAATCTATGGACGACCGAAAGCTGGGGCGGCGCGAACATCCTGCCGAATACGAACTGGGCGACGACCGATGCCTATGATTATTATTACAACGGTACGCTTTCCTTTGAAGCAAAAAGCAACGGAACAGAACCGCTCAGCTTCTGGATCGGACTCAGCTCCCGCCGTCACGCCGAAACCGTTTCTCTTTACTGGACGGATCTGGAGCAGTATAAAGGAAAAATGACCGCAGGAACGGACTGGACAGGCTATACACTGCCGATCAAAGAGCTGCTCGATGCGAACCCGGACAGCGGGTTTGATCTTGCAAATCTCTGGAAAATCTGCGTATCAGCAGTCAAAAAGGGCGAAACAGTCTCCTTCCGGAATGTGAAGATCTCTTCTCCCGACGACGAGCGGCAGTATCCGTTTATCAAGGTCAATCAGGTCGGCTACAGCACGCACGGTGCAAAAACAGCGCGCATTAGCTATTTTGCAAAATTCGGCTCGCTGGACGGCAAGACCTATGAAATCGCTGACAAATCCACCGGAAAAACCGTCCTGACCGGAACGCTGCCTGCCGCAGAGCTGAACGATCATCTGTCCGGCGAATCGGTGCATATCATTCACTTCGATGAACTGCAAACGCCGGGGACATACTTCATCCGCATACCGGATGCCGGATTATCTGCATCTGCCCGCTCTCCGCGGGATATCGAAAACGGGCTGAAAACCGATACGCTGACTTCATTCTCCTTTGAGATCGGCGACCGGATCTATGACAGCCTGCTCAGCGACATGACAAAATATTATTATTATCAGCGGCAGGGGCTTGATCTGGATAAAGCCTATGCCGGAGACTTCGCAAGAAAAAATCTGCATCCGGATGATGCGCAGGTGAAAAAGTGGTCGGACCGCAATAACCCGGATGCCGAAACCTTCGATATCACGCAGGGCTGGTACGATGCCGGCGACTACGGGAAATATACCTCTCCCGCTGCGACCTCCGTTGAAAATCTGCTGCTGGCATATGAGCTGTTTCCGGAGGCTTTTCAGGACATGACGCTGAACATTCCGGAAACGGACAAATCAAATCCCGCTTATGCCGATGCACCGGGAATTCTCAGCGAGATCAAATGGGAGATTGATATGCTGCTAAAGCTCGAACACGCCGACCGCGACGGCTCGTTCTATGTCGCGGCAAATTACAAGGACGGCACGATCTATCTGGAGGATACGCTCTATCAGACCTCGGATCACACATCCGGCAAAGATCAGACCGATCTGCGCTCGCATCTTGCGACAGCCGAAGCAGCGGCAATGCTGGCACACGCCTACCTGATCTACAGGGATATTCCGGCTTATGCGGATTTTGCAGAAACCTGTCTGGAAACATCCCTGCGCGCATGGAGCTGGGTGAATGATCCAGCCAATCCGCAGCACCCGTCGATCGGCGCCGCGAACCGCACCTACACCTATACGCAGGAGGAGCTCGACCGCAGTATGTTCTGGGCTGCCGGCGCAATCTGCCGGGCAGCGAAGGCAGCAGGGATGCAGACCGCACCGTATGAGAACTATCTGGTGCAGCACTGCGCGGAGACCAACGTGGTCAAATGCTTCACGGGTGCATCGCTCGGCTATCATTCGCACGGGCGCTCCTTCCTCGGATTTTTCCATTATCTCTATCACAACAGCGATGCCGATGCAAAGGTCAGGGAGGTCTTTCAGCAGTTTCCTGCATGGCGCAGGCGCACGCTGAATTATGACAACTGGGGCACCGACTATCCCGACTGGGGCTACTGGTGGGGCTCCAATATGGTCATTGCACAAAGCACAATGAGTATTCTGCTCGGCAGCATTCTCACGGAGGGCGAGGAGAGTATTCCCGATGAGGTCATTCTCTCCAATGAGAGCGCGTTCAATTACCTGCTCGGCGTCAATCCGGTCTCTTTCTGTTATGTATCGGGATACGGCGAAAACTGCGTGCGGAATATCTACAGCGCGATCTACTCCAAGGACGCAAAGCTCGACCCGTACAGATGCCCGGCAGGATATGTGACGGAGGGAACAAATCCAAACAACAACCGTCAGCTTTCCAAATATGACGGGAAATGCTACATGGACAGCGATGCCGAATGGACGACCAACGAAAACACGATCTACGGCAATGCTGCGATGATTTTCCTGACGGCGGCGATCAGATCGCGCATACAAACGAATTCGGTTCGCGGCGATGTCAACGCAGACGGCAAATGTGACACTGCGGATGCGGTGCTTCTGCAAAAGTATCTGCTGACGATTGAAACGGGGCTGCCTGACTGGAAAGCCGGCGATATGGACGAAAACGGAACACTCAATACGGCTGATCTCACATTGCTGAAACGCATTATCAAATAAGCGGAACCGCAGGCGATCTTCTGCATCCCCATACAGAACCGGATATCCCGTGTCAATCTTATCCGTAAGGCGTTTCCCGTTCTGATACGGTCAGAATTGCCGTGCAGGATGACGGAAAAACTCTGACGCGATATACAAATATTTTCCATTCCTCTTGACAAAACACGGCAGATATGCTATACTGATAATGACGCATAATTCTCCCGATAGTATAAAAAAGGGAAGACAGACTGGATCTCTTGTTTGATTTTCTAGGGGAACGCGCACTGAGAACAATATCAGCGCGGTGTTTCATGCGATCAATCGGATTCAGACGGGAGCAGTCTGCCCTGATACAGTTTGAAACAGCCGCACGCGGACATCGTGCGGCTGTTTTTTTCGGCACTTCGATGTACCGGCATCGCAGTCCGGCAGATAAGAAAAAACAGTCTCGGACGGGGTATGAAAGGAGGCACGGCAATACTCCGGCCGCAAACCACGGGGCAAACAGGGAATAGAAAAAAAGAAAATCCGGGGAGGAAAAATGCATCAGAAAAAAAGAAACAGGAACTGTGCAGCTCTGGCCGCGGCAGGCATTCTGCTGAATGCAGCCTTTGTCACAGTTCCGGCAAACGCCGAGGATACCGGTTATATCTTCTGCGACAGCTTCGAGGACGGCGCTTCCGGCTGGACCGGACGCGGCGCCGCAAAAACAGCCGTCTCACAAAAGGAGGCCTGTGCCGGCAGCGGATCGCTGTATGTCTCCGGCCGCTCCGCCGCGTGGAACGGCGCTGTCAAACCGCTCTCTGCATCGGAATTCAAGCCGGGGACTGCCTACAGCTTCAGCGCGAATGTGCTGTATGCGGGAAACAGCGGTACAACACTCTGCCTGACGCTGCAATATGCAGATGCCGCAGGCAGAACAAATTATGCGGGCATCGCGGAGGTGCCTGCGCCCGATGCGGGCTGGGTGCAGATCGCAAATACCGCATATGAAATTCCCGCAGGCGCATCGAATCTTCTGCTCTATGCGGAAACAAAGGACGGCACATCGGACTTCTATCTCGATGATGTCATTGCTGCGCCGGAAGGGACCGTGATCGCGGGCGCAAAGCCGAAGCAGTTTGTCCGCGGCGATCTGTCCGGCGATGCGCAGATCAGCGCGGCCGATCTCTCACTGCTGAAGGCAGGCCTTGCAAACGGCTTCAGCGACAGCAGCATGAAAAAGGCTGCGGACATCAATCAGGATAAGCAGTATTCCGCGCGCGACGCCGAGCTGCTGACGCAGTTCCTTGCGGGAGAGATCGCGGAATTTCCGGCCGAAAAGCCTGAGCCCGCTTCGCCCGTCAGCTTTGACAGGGACAGCATCGAAAAAAGCTACCGCTTTCCGGCCGTCAATACGCTTCCGAAAAGCAGTGAGATTCCGGATCCGTTCATCTTCACGGACGGCTCTCAGGTCGGATCCGCCGCCGACTGGGTGTCGCGGGCAAGCGAGATCAGCTGCCAGTATGAGTATTATATTGATGTACCAATTAAATCTTGAAGAATAGATGCGCAGGATTTTTGTCGTGAGACAAGGCAGAAAGCCGCCGCCTTGCTGACGCAAGGCAAGGATTTCTAACGCAGTATCACGGCAAAAAGACAAGCAGATGTCTTCAAGAGATAGTTGGGACATCAATATGTACGGAAAATGGCGCGACGGCTCCGATGACGAAGTGACCTACAGCATCAGCGGAAACAAGCTGACGGTCAAAGTCAAGCGCATCAGCACCGGCAAAACGGCCTCATTTCCCGCGAATATCAGTCT
>DGSY01000128.1 GCA_002394125.1 Ruminococcus sp. UBA4350 | reverse complement strand
TTTCTGCCTTGTCTCACGACAAAAATCCTGCGCATCTATTCTTCAAGATTTAATTGGTACATCAATATTTTGCCCCGAAGCGTTTCAAAATACTTCGGGCTATTGTATTTTATATAGAAAGCAAAATCAGCAATTTTGCTGCATGACCTCAAACCGGAGGCCGGCACTGCCGGCAGACATATTCTCTCCGTCCGGTGCATAATTCTGTACCAGATTGAATTCAGAGGTGGTATGTATGAAACCTGCAATCAAAAAGATCATTACACACAGCGCACTGTTCTTCGGCATCCTTGCCGTCAGTGCCGCAGGGATGCGCCTTGCGGTGCTGCGGAACAAACAGAATGCACCCGATGCCGTGACCGCTTCCCTCTCGCCGGCGCCCGTGATCGTGCTGGATGCCGGACACGGCGGCATCGACGGCGGATGCTCAACGGCGGACGGTGTACCGGAAAAGGGGATCAACCTCAATATCCTGCTCGATCTGCGCGATCTGCTGGTGATCTCCGGCTATGAGGTGCAGGTTACGCGGGACACCGACCGCTCGATCCACGATCAGGGCATTGAGGGCATCGCCAATCAGAAGGCCTCCGATATGGATAACCGCCTTGCGATCCTCAATGCGCCGGAGCACGCTGTCTGCATCTCGATCCACCAGAATCAGTTCACGGATCCGAAATACAGCGGTGCGCAGATGTTCTATGCCCCGACCAACAGCGGAAGCGAATCGCTCGCGCAGACGATGCAGCAGCAGTTTCACACGATGCTCCAGCCGCAGAATGACCGCGAGATCAAGTGCTGCGGCAAAGAGCTGTTCCTCTGCTGGTTCTGCAAGCATCCGATGATCATGGCGGAATGCGGATTTCTCTCGAATCCGGATGAGGCGGCGCTTCTGAAAACCGAGGAATATCAGCACAAAACGGCCCTGACGCTCTATGCCGGACTGCTCGAATGGCTGTCAAAGCAGGGCGCGGTCTGATACTGATTTTTCCGGCGCTTCCATTATTTTTGCATTGATTTCCGCTGCGGCTTCATGTATAATATAAACATCCCCGGCGGGGAAATAAATACATGGAGGCAATGCGATATGTGCAGACAGTCTATCTGGCAGGCGATTCTCGCGCTGCTGCAAAATTGCTGCGGCGGCTGCTGCTGATGAAATCAGAAAAAGCGTATCCGTTTTCGGGCGGATACGCTTTTCTCTTTCTTTCGGACAGTGCCCGCCTCCGATATGAGGTCAGGAAGCGGAACAGTCCATTATTTTTTCGGTATCCATTGCACTTTTCGCCATAATGTGCTATAATGATACTGTAAAAAAAACACGCATCATTCTCTGCACTTTCGGCAGAGAACGATACGCAAGTGTGGGTTTGCCCCCCGTGCGGGGCATGGGGAGCAACATGAAAAAAGGGGGATTTCGGGAGCAGCATAAGTCTCCCAAAGGGGAAGTTGTCAAATATCAGTGTACCGGATGAAACAGGAATCTGCCGATCGCCTGCGTCAGCTTTGCGATCTGCGCTTCATCATCCGTGCCGGCCTCCAGCTGGAGCGGCTGTTCACGATCCAGTGTAAAGATGCCCATGATCGACTTGGCATCCACGGAATAGCTCCCGACCTGAAGCAGTGCTTCAAAGCGGAACTGGCTCATGATGTTGACGAATTCAGCAACATCAGCGATCTCGGGAAGGTAAACCGTTGTCGTAAACATATCAATAACCTGCCTTTCACCGGTCAGTACGAAACTGCAACATGATTGCAAAAAATTGGCGGTGTACGGGGGCTGCAGCGTGTCAGCCGTGACGAGAGGGGGGGAGCACAGCTGCGTTGTTCGCGCACCTCCGCGCACCATATTTTTTGGAGGGTTGTCATGAATCACCCTTGACACAAATATACACCGGAAACGCCGAAAAGTCAAGCAATTTTCTCCCATTTTGTACACCTGACCGATTTTTTCGGCCGCACTCGCATTTCTTTTTTGCAATCCAAATAAACTGTAGGGACTGCACAATGCTCTGCTGTTGAAATTATGCAATATGCACAAGAGGAACCAATCGCCATGAAGTTTAAGATTCTTACGCTCGGCTGCAAGGTCAATCAGGCCGAAAGCTCCGGACTCGCCGCCGCGCTGCGCGGAATGCAGATGAAAGAGGCCGACCGTCCGGAGGATGCCGGCCTGCTGATTGTCAACAGCTGCGCGGTCACGGCGGAATCCGTCCGCAAGACCGGCCAGCTGCTCCGCAGCCTGCGCCGCAAAAATCCCCATGCTAGACTCGTTCTGACCGGCTGCTGGCCGCAGGCCTTTCCGGAGGACGATTTCTCCGCTGCCGATTTCGTGACCGGCACCAAGAATCGCGAAGCGATCCTCGAATGGATCGCCGGTGTGCCGAAGAGCGGTCAGGCCATCGCCGGCTACGGCAGCAGGGATGCATTCTCTCCACTGCCCTGCGCCGATACCACGCGCACACGCGCTTTCCTCAAAATTCAGGACGGCTGCAACCAGTTTTGCAGCTATTGCATCATTCCCTATGCACGCGGCAGATGCCGCTCCATGCCGCCGGAGCGCTTCCACTCCGAGATCCGGACACTCGCGGAGCAGGGCTTCCGTGAGATCGTGCTGACCGGCATCAACCTCTGCTTCTACGGCACGGATACCGGACAGACGCTCGCTGACGCAGTCGATCTCTGCGCGGCCGAGCCGGGATTCATCCGGATCCGCCTCGGCTCGCTCGAACCGGAGCGCATGGACAGCGCTTTGCTCCGGCATCTCGCGGAATGTGAAAAATTCTGTCCGCAGTTCCACCTCTCGCTGCAAAGCGGCTCGGATGCCGTTCTCAAGCGGATGAACCGGCATTACGATACCGCGCAGTACCGCGCACTCGCTGCCGAGATCCACAGCCTGTTCCCCGATGCGGCGCTGACGACCGATGTGATCGTCGGATTCCCCGGTGAGACAGAGGAGGATTTTGAATCGAGCTGCCGGTTCGTGCAGGAAATCGGATTCGCGAAGGTCCATGTTTTTCCGTATTCGCAGCGCGAGGGCACAAGAGCCGCCGCATTCCCCGATCAGATCCCGCAGGCTGTCAGGGCGCAGCGCTCCGCCCGCCTGACCGCGATCGCAAATGAGATCCGCCGCAAACATCTCGCCGGCATGACCGGTCAGACCGCCGAGGTACTCGTCGAGGGGGAGAAACAGCAAAATGCACAGCGGTTTTACCAAGGGCATACCCCCAATGGTACACTTGTGAAAATTTTTCCGGAAAATGACGAAAAGGGTTTGCAGAATTCTTTGATTTGTGTTACAATAGAGGAGTATGAGGATGACTGTGTCATCGGACGGCCGCAGGGCTGAACGCATGACACTTCACCCGATTCCCTCACCATATATCATATGACAATGGAGGCTGATCTGTTCATGGCTGTTTATCGTATTTATACCGAAAAAAAGCCGCAATATGCCGTCGAAGCGCAGTCCGTTCTCGCTGACCTGCGCACGGCGCTCCGTCTGGATGTGCAGGGTATCCGCGTGCTCAACCGCTACGATGCCGACCACATTGAGGAGGACGATTTCCGCAAGGCGATCCCGACCGTTTTCTCGGAGCCGGCTGTCGATTTCGTCTATGAGAAGCTGCCGATGCTCTCCAATCAGGAGCGCGTCTTTGCGGTCGAATATCTCCCCGGACAGTTCGACCAGCGTGCCGATTCCTGTGAGCAGTGCATCCAGATCCTCAACGGCAAGGAGCGCTGCCGCGTCCGCAATGCGCGTATTTATATTGTATCCGGCGCGATCACGGACAAGGAATTTGACAGGCTGAAGGCATATCTCATCAACCCGGTCGAGAGCCGCGAGGCACTGCTGGATCCGGTGGAGTCGCTCGATATGAACTATGCCGTCCCCAAGACCGTCAAAACGCTCCGCGGCTTCTGCAAGCTCGACGAAACCGGCCTTCAGGCATTCATTGACAAATATGCGCTGGCTATGGATCTCGACGATATCCGCTTCTGTCAGGAATATTTCCGCGATACCGAAAAGCGCGACCCGACGATCACCGAGATCCGCATGATCGACACCTACTGGAGCGATCACTGCCGCCATACGACCTTCCTCACAACGATCGACCGTGTCCGCATTGAGACACCCTATATCAAGGATACCTACGAGGAATACAAGAAGATCCGCCGCGAGCTGCACCGCACCAAAAAGCCGAATACGCTCATGGAAATGGCGACAATGGCCATGCGCAAGCTGAAAGCGGACGGGCTGATCCCGGCGCTCGACGAGAGCGAGGAGATCAATGCCTGCTC
>DGSY01000017.1 GCA_002394125.1 Ruminococcus sp. UBA4350 | reverse complement strand
GTTGGGACATCAATATAATTATACAATGAGTTGCACGGAATGTCAATAGGCAGAGCTGTCACTGTCCTGCCGGTTCCGCAGGTCGGCGTCGGTGCTTCCGCATATATTCGACTGTCTTATGCAGAATCTCATAGTGATAGATCTTTTCCAGATTCCCGGCAAAATCCAGCCCGTAGCGCTCCTGAAGCTCTGAGAGAAGCTGCCGGCGTGCATCCTCCTCGGAGGACAGTTCATCCCGCAGGAGATCATCAAAGGAAAGCTGCCGCTCCTCCGCTTCACCCGTCAGCTGATAGAGTCCCGCGCCGATGAGCCGGACAGGACGCTGCGCCGTCTTCTCCAGCAGCTTCGCTGTCTCCTGATAGATCGTGACAGCGGAATCCGTCTGCGGGATCAGATGCGACCGCGTGATCTGTTTCATATCCGCATAGGTCAGCTTCAGCGTGACGCCTTTCCCCTGAAGGCCGACCCGCTTTGCACGGTGCTCCACGCAGAATGCCAGCAGGATCAGCGTGTCGCGCAGTACAGCAAAATCAGAAACATCCTGCTGAAAGGTCACCTCACGCCCGATCGACTTTGCATCCTCCGGACGGTAGGGCGTGACCTTCCGGTCATCCTGCCCGTATGCCAGCTGGACGAGCCAGCGCCCGTGTCTGCCGCAGAGCCGGATCACATTTTCGCTGTGGGACTGGATATCGCGCACGGTATGGATGCCCGATGCATGAAGCTTCTCCGACGTTTTCGCCCCGACCGTATACAGCACGCGCACATCGCGGTCGATGATGAGCGAGACAAAATCCGCAGCGGTCGGGATTTCAAAATAGCCGTTCGGCTTTTTTTCCTCGCTGGCGGTCTTGGCAGCCGTCTTGGAATAGGCAAGCCCGACCGAGCAGGTCAGTCCGAGTTCATCCCATGTGCGCTGCTTGATCGTCTGTGCGATCCGCCGCGCACCCTCCCAGTCCTTCGCGGTTTCTGTCACATCAAGATAGGCTTCGTCCAGCGCGATCGTCTGCGATGCCGAAGCGTAGGTATTCCAGATTTCATGGAGCTGATCGGAGACCGCTTTGTATTTGTAGAAATCCGGATGCATATAGATGCCGTGCGGACAGCGGCGGTATGCTTCCTTGATATTCATGGCAGAATGCACGCCGAATTTCCGCGCCTCATAGCTGCAGGTCGCGACCACGCCGCGCTCATGCGGCAGTGAGCCGATAATGAGCGGCTTTCCGCGCAGCGCAGGATCGTCCCGCATTTCGACAGAGGCGAAAAATGCGTCCATATCCACATGAATGATGATCTGCTGCATGGTTCCGCCTCCTTTCGTTTGGCACTATTATAGCACATTCGCATGAAAAGTGCAATGCCGGACAGTGAAAGGGCACATTTCAAAAGGCCGTCTGTTCATTCACCGTGCTTTTGCAGAGAACGGAAAAACAGCGCTGAACACGGTCGGTTCCGCTGTGCGGCGCTGCGATAGATGATTACGGATACCGCATCGGCGTGAAGCGGATGCCGTCGGCGAGCTGCTCATCAGATTCGGCGATAAAGCCGAGATGCTCGTAAACACCGACGGCATACGGTGAGGAATTGACCGTGAATGTCTGTACCTCAAATGCAATGCGCATCGCATCAAACAATGCCCTGCCGATCCCTTTGCGGTGATAATCCCCGCGGACAAAGAATCCTCCGATATGCTGCGGCGGCCGCACCATCATCGTCCCGACAAGCTGTTCTCCGTCGAATGCGCCCCAGTACTGCATGGCACCGGTTTTCTCCTTGTTGTCGAGATAGGCACGGAATGCGCGCACGCCTGCATCGGAATAATCCGGTGCTTCATATTGCAGAAAGACCTCCCATGCGAGATCCAGCGCCGACTGAATCTCGTCCGCTTTCAGTCGGCGGATCGGATATGTTTCATTCATATGCAAAGTCCTTTCAGGATGTGTGTGCATTCAGCCATTGCTGATACAGCTCTGAAGCTTTTATCAGCTCCACGGCCTTCTGCGCGTTCGGATCCCCGGAGCGGAGCGAAACGCCCTTCTGTTCACCGGATGCCAGAACCGTGAAGGTGTTCGGTGCTCCGGCAGGATAGAGATAGTAGGTGAGATGATAGGTTTCCTGCACATCGGGCGTCGGTTCGTCTTCACCGCGCTCCGTTTTTTCGGCATCCGGATCTGCGGCGGCGGCTGCATCGGCAAGCGCAGTCAGCTCTGCATCCGTCAGCCTGCCGATCTCCGCAGCGGGCGCCGCGTGATTCCAGATATCGGGATTGCGCAGTGCTTTCTGCAAGAAGAAATTGTAGTCGCTTTCACGCGTGTACTGTGTTGTGATGACCGTGCCGTCCTTTTTTACGAACAGCATATAGACTGTATCTTTGTCATCGCTGTCGGGATGCGTCAGGTCGATCCCCAGCAGCAGGTCATCCTGCACGGCGGGCGCGGATGCCGGTTCGGTGACGGATACTTCTGATACGGATTCAGCGGACGGCTGTGCGCATCCGCAGAGGGCAGCGCAAAGCAGTGCTGCGGCGGTGAAGAATACTGTTCTGACGGTGATTTTCATGCTGCTTCAACTCCTGCAATGATTTTTCATCATTATAGCATAATTTGAAGAAAAGTGCAATGGATGCGAAAGAATTAGATGAACTGTTTCGCTGCCTGATCTCATATCGGAGCCGGGCACTGCCGGCTTATATCAGACAAAAGTGCAGCTGTCAATCTATGAAAAAAGGAAGACCCCGCGCGGAGTCTTCCATCTAATATATGCGATTATTTTTCGAGCGCTGCAAATGCGTTGTCAACCGTTTCCTTTTCGCAGGGCTTGGTGAACAGCGATACGACGGGAACAATGACAATCGACAGGATCATCAGCAGTGCGCCGGCATTGATCGGCGATGCGAGATTCAGCGGCAGCGATGCGGCCCACTTGATGAAATCACCGAAGCTGTCCTTGAAGAATGTGAAGATGCACATATGCGCGACAGTTGAGATGACGCCGAGTGCGAAGCTCACCCAGACAGCGGCCTTTGTCGTTTTTTTGCTGAACAGTCCCCAGAGGAACGGGCCGAGGAATGAGCCGGAGAGTGCGCCCCACGAATAGCTCATCAGCGTGGTGATCGCAGCGTTCTTGTTCATTGCGATGATGACGGAGAGCAGCAGGAAGAACAGGATCAGCACACGCATTGTGACAAATTCCTTTTTGTCATCCATTTTGTCCTTGGATGCCGGACGGATCAGGTCATGCGTCAGCGTGGTCGAGGAGGTCAGAACGAGTGCGGAGAGCGTCGAGAGCGATGCGCTCAGCACCAGCACGACGACCAGACCGATCAGCAGCGGCGGCAGCGCCGTCTGGAGCATATTCGGAACCATCGCGTCAAATTCGAGCTTGCCGTTCGAGAGCTTCTGAATGACATTCGTGCCGAGACCTTCACCGGCCTCTGTTGTATTGAACAGACGGGTGAATCCGCCGAGCATATAGCAGCCGCCGGAGACGATCAGGCAGAAAACGGTCGAGATCACGAGGCCGCGCTTGATATCCTTTTCGTCACGGATCGCATAGAATTTATGCGTCATCTGCGGCAGTCCCCATGTGCCGAGCGAGGTCAGGATGACAACGCCGAACAGATTGATCGGATCCGGGCCGAACAGCGATGCGAGCTTGCCGTCCGGCACAGCAGTGATCGTTTTCAGCATATCGACCGATGCGCCGAAGCCGCCGTTGTAATTGAGAACGCAGACAACAACTGCGGTGATGCCGACGAGCATGATCATGCCCTGAATGAAGTCATTGACCGCCGTTGCGGAGTAGCCGCCGAGGACGACATAGATCGCACTCAGCACGGCCATTGCGATCATGACATACTGATAGGCGTTCGGGGAAGTGAGGTTGAATGCCATTGCGAACAGGCGCGAGAGACCGTTGTAGACCGATGCGGTGTAGGGGATCATGAACAGGAAGACGATGACCGCAGCCGTCGTTTTGAGTGAGGAGCTGCCGTAGCGCTTCATGAAGAAATCCGGCATGGTCTTTGCGTCGAGATGCTTGGTCATCAGGCGGGTGCGCTTGCCCAGCACCGCCCAAGCGAGCGTAGCGCCGATCAGCGCATTGCCGACGCCGATCCATGCGGCGGAGATACCGTAGCCCCAGCCGAACTGTCCGGCATAGCCGATGAACACGACCGCAGAAAAATACGCGGTGCCGAATGCGAATGCGGTCATCCACGGGCCGATCTTGTTGCCGCCGAAGACGAAGTCATCGACGCTTTTGGTCTTTCTGGAGGTGATGATGCCGATCAGGATCATGACGGCAGCATAGACCACCACAACGACCATTGTGATGATTTGCGAAGCTGACATGGGATGAATCCTCCCTTATAATAATAGTATGCGGGAGCCGGCAGAACGCTTTCACGCTTTTTGACTGCACAGCTTTAACGCGACAAAGCAATTATAGCACATGACAGCCGATTTGTCAAGCCCTGTGCGGCATTCGGGCGAAAAATCACGAAAATACGCCTGCCGAAATCGCCCGTTTGAGCGGAATATACAACTTATCGTATTATCAGAGCCCCGAAAAGGATATGATAGCACAGTCACAGAGTCATCACCGAAGAAAAACCGAATCTTCATGTCACTTTCAAAAATTTGGAAGTGTTGCACAAAATTATGCAACCAAAATATACAGTTCCGCCAAAGTTTCAAAAAGGGCTTTACAAGAATTGAAAGTTGTATTATAATGTAGGTAGTGAGAAAACTGTGCTATTCAGCACGGAATATCTCAGGAAGTATATACGGATTGTATAACATGAGAAAAACGCCGGAATCAGATCTCCGGTCCAGCCCCGGATGCACGGGCGCACGGGCGGATCAGAGTGAATTTCAGCGCGTTTGTCATGTGGACAGCCGTATCCGCACTACCGCAATATAAATGCGGCTCGTACTGGCTGCATTTATATATAAAAAAACGGGAGGGTTTTTTATATGCGCAAAACAACCAAAATGATCGTTGCGAGCCTTATGGCGGCTGTGACGATCGCACCGGCATTTGCCAGCATTGCGCCGATGACCGTATCGGCCGGCCAGGTGCTCGGTGAAACCTCGTTCGATCACAAGGCGCTGCCGTGGCACACCTGTGAGTCGAGCCCTGCAAAGCAGAACTTCAAGATCGAGGACGGCGCTTTCCATGTCACTGTTCTCAACGCGAAGGGCGCTGACAATGCAAAGTGGGACCTCCAGTTCAGACACAGAAACCTGAACTTCAAGTCCGGTCACACCTATCAGGTCAGCTTCAAGGCAAAGGCAAAGAGATCCGGTATGCAGCTCTGCTCCAAGATCGGCGACATCAGCGGTAAGGAAGAGTACTTTGACCTGAAGCCGGAAGGCTTCGTAATGGGTCCGCACATGGGCGGCGGCGGCGCAGGCTGGGGCAGCCCGGTTCAGCTCACCACGGAGTATCAGACCTTCTCCGGCACATTCAAGCCGACACAGGATCTGGAAGCTGTTGAGTGGGCATTCCACTATGCATACGGCGGCAACGGCGAAGGCGGCAACGCTGAGGACGGCGACGAGATCTGGTTCGATGATATGTCCATCATCTGCGAGACCTGCGGCGACGGCCCGTGGAGCCCGGACAAGTGCGACGCTGATCCGACCAACTCCTATGGCGCAATCACCCGTGATTACAGCGCAAGAGGCAATGAGAAGATGGCAACCTCTGACGGTACTGCTGAGGGCGATCTGATCAACTACATCTCCGTCAACCAGATCGGTTACTATCCGGAGCTTGCAAAGGTTGCAACCCTCGGCGATAACTCCGGTGATATCCTCTACGGCGCATCCACGATCAGCCTCTCCGGTACCTATGACTGGGAGCTCGTTGCTGCATCCAGCGGCGAAGTTGTTGCAACCGGCAAGACCTCTGCTGTTACACATGATGCAGACTCTGACGATAATATCGCGAAGATCGACTTCTCCGACTACAAGACCCCGGGCAGATACTATCTGAGAATAAAGGGTCAGAAGTGGAGATCCTTCGAGTTCAATATCGGCGATAACATCTACACCGATACTTCTCACAATATGCTGACCAACGCGCTGAACTACTTCTATCAGAACCGTTCCGGCTGTGATATCGAAGGCGCATACATCACCTCCGGTGACAAGAAAACGCTCGCTCACGAGGGCGGCCACAAGACCGATTCGGCTGATGTCCAGAAGATCTGGAAGAATGAGTACGCAAGCATCGACGAGGCAACCGGTACCTACAAGTCCTCCAGCATCACCGCTACCGGCGGCTGGTACGATGCCGGTGACCACGGTAAGTATGTTGTTAACGGCGGTATCTCCGTCTGGACGCTCCAGAATATGTATGAGAGAGCGACCTTTGCAGACTCCACCAAGAAGAAGTTCGAGAACGGCTCCGGCATCTGCGTCATTCCGGAAACAGACAACAAGGTTCCGGATGTCCTCGACGAGTGCGCATATGAGCTTGACTGGATCGCAAAGATGAAGGTCGAGGCTTCTGAGCCGACATGGGGCGATCAGGCTGGTATGTACTACCACAAGCTCCACGACCACAAGTGGACCGGCCTTGCAACCAGACCGTGGGACTACGAGACCGAGTGGAAGACCACCCGTATCGTGAAGCCGCCTACATTCGCTGCAACCCTGAACTACGCAGCTTGCGCAGCACAGGCAGCAAGACTCTGGGAGCCGTATGATTCCGCAAAGGCTGAGAAGTATCTCACCAGCGCGATCGAGGCTTATGAGGCTTATGAGAAGAACTTCTATGAGGCTGATCTGACTCCCAAGACGCATCCGGATCTGAAGTGTGAATGCCCGGCTGAGGAGCTGAACGAGAAGTCTCTGTACGCTCCGATGTGGCACGCAAAGGGCGGCGGCCCGTACGGTGACAACGAGGTCAGAGACGATGCTTACTGGGCAGCGTGCGAGATCTTTGTCTCCGGTAAGGTCATGGGCAACGACAAGGCTGCTGCATACGACAAGAAGATGCAGGAGTACACCAAAGCTTATGAGACTCCGGAAAGAATCACCGGCGGTGAGAACAAGGACGGCTCCTTCACGATCTTCAACTGGGGCAACACTGCTTCCGCAGGTTCCCTCACTCTCGCACTCCACAAGGATCTGCTCACAAAGGATCAGGCAACTAAGCTGAATGCTTCTATTGCATCCGCTGCTGATAAGTACATCGCAGAGGAAGAAAAGCAGGGCTACGGCATTCCGTACAAGTATGACGGCCCGGGCTACAACGATCCGAACAACCTCGATCCGTCGATCATCATCAACGGCTACGAGTGGGGCTCCAACTCCATGGTTATCAACAACCTGATCGCAATGGCTTATGCTTATGACGCAACACAGGATGTTAAGTATCTGAACGGCGTTGTCACAGGTATGGACTACCTGCTCGGCAGAAACCCGCTGTCCTTCTCCTTCATTACCGGTTACGGTACATACCACGAGAAGAACCCGCACCACAGATATTGGTCCTATGAGCTGGATAAGACTCTGCCGATGGCTCCGGATGGTGTTCTGTCCGGCGGTCCGAACGCAGGCCTCCAGGATCCGTATGTCCGCGCACTGGGCTTCGAGCCTGGCAAGTCCACCAACCCGTCTCAGAGATGCTTCGTTGACTCCATCGAGGCATGGTCTACCAACGAGGTTACCATCAACTGGAACGCTCCGCTTGCATGGATCGTTGAGTTCCTGCAGGATAAGGATGTAGAGTACAAGTTCCCGAAGAACGGTGATACTCCGCAGAATCCCGATGATCCGGGAACCGACGATCCCGATTGGGGTAATGTTGACGAGTCCGATGGTGCCAGTCCCAAGGAGCGCGTGGATG
>DGSY01000123.1:2199-16790 GCA_002394125.1 Ruminococcus sp. UBA4350 | reverse complement strand
CCGGATGCGAACGGGTAGAACCCGCTGCCAATTACTAGAGTTCTCCGGATGCGAACGGAAGCAGAATGAGATGTTTCCAGACCGTAAAATAGGCGCGGCCAGCGCCGTAACAGCGACAACTCTGATATGCTCCGCGAAACGGAGCCGAAGGGAAGCGGCTGTCGGCACTGCCGACCGGCATTGGCGATGATATGTCATAAATCCGGTTGTTTCGGATATTGCAAATTCATCAGATATCTGTATAATTAGAGTATGGGGCAGTCCGGATGCGGCGCCCGCATGGAATGGGGGAGATCATATGAAACATTATCAGAAAAAAATCGCGGCCGTGCTGAGCGGCATGATGCTGCTTGCGGGAACAATTTCGCTCCTGCCGGAGAACCGCGCATTTCCGTCCGTCAGCATGACGGTCTCTGCGGCGGAGGAGGATCTGCCGTGGGCGACCTATCTCAAAAATTCGGCGGACTGGTTCGGCACATCCGAAGCGACAAAAGTCGCGGATCAGTGCATTCAGTATCAGGTCGCGAATGAGGGCGGCTGGCAGAAGGGTATGCTGACCTCGCATACCGGCGACTGGGCGCATTCGACGATCGACAACGATGCAACGACCTCGCAGATCCGCTTTCTGATGCGCACCTACAATGCGACAAAGCAGCAGAAATATCTCGACTGCGCGATGCGCGGCGTTGACTGCCTGTTCAAAATGCAGTACAGCAGCGGCGGCTGGATGCAGTGCCTCAATACGCCCGGAACCTATCATGCGCATATCACGCTGAATGATGCGGCGTATATTCATGTGCTGGATATCATGAACGAAATGTCGAAGAAGTCCGGCGACTTCACGGCGGTCAGCGATGCATATGCGCAGAAAGCGGCGGCGTCGCTCGAAAAGGGCATCCAGTGCCTGCTGGATATGCAGATCAGCGTCGGCGGCCGGAAAACGGCGTGGTGCCAACAGCATGACGAAAATACGCTTGCACCGGCATCGGCGCGCGCCTATGAGCTGCCGTCGATCTGCACGAGCGAGAGCGCGGGTGTTATCACATTCCTTTACAATTACGCAAAGGCGAACCCCGGCCGCAAGGATATCGTCCGCTCGGTGAATGCCGCGATCGAATGGTTCAAAAAGGTCACGCTCTACGGCGTCAAATTCGTCAAGCAGGGCGATGACAAGGTCGTCGTGCAGGATGCAAATGCCGATCCGCTCTGGGCGCGGTTCTATACGCTCGATACCGAGGTGCCGATGTTCTCCGACCGCGACAGCAAGGTCTATTACGATGTCGCGCAGATCAGTCAGGAGCGCAGAACCGGCTATGCATGGTACGGCAACTGGGGCAAGAATATCATAAAGCTCGAACTGCTGCCGGATGACGGTTCTCCCGATCAGCCGCAGCAGCCGGATCAGCCGGAGCAGCCGGTACAGAAGCCGGAATATTCCGGAAAGCTGATTTCCAGTCTCGTTGTCAATGATACCGATAACGGCGGCAGCTGGAGCGTAGTACCGGATTTCGGCACCGGCAGCAAAATTTACGGCGACCGCGATTATACGGTTACTGCCGAGGGGAACGGTGTCGGTTCGGGCGGCGAACAGATCCGCACGGCCTGCGATTCCAAGAAGTATTCCGGCGATCTGGCGACGCTGACCGCTGCGGAGGATCTGAAGCTGAATATTTATCTGGATCAGCGCGTGCTTCAGAGTCTCTCACAGGATCAGCTCAGCACAAGCTGGCTGAAGGACTATGTGCATATGCGGACACAGGTGTTCAGCTCGAACGGCGAGGAATTTACCGTATTTACACGCGATGTGAAGAAGGGCGAGACTGTGACGCTCGGCAGCAATTTCACCTCGCAGAACTGCGTGAACTATTTCGCCGCGGTTTACCCGATTGCTGCGGAGACAACCACCACGACCGCCGAAGTAACGACCACAACGACCGAAGCAGTTACAACGACCACGACGGCTGTGATGACCACAACAACAGCCGATGTGCCCGCTGCAAAGAGACTTGCGGGCGACACGGACTGCAGCGGCACTGTTGATGTCGGGGATGTGGTGCTGCTGGCGCGGTATATCGCAGAGGATGATACCGCAGTCATCACAGCAGAGGGCAAGCTGAATGCGGACTGTGACGGTGTGCTTGGTCTGACAAACGATGACGGTGCGGCAATCCTGCAATTTGTTGCGAAAATCATTCCTGCACTGAAGTGATTTGTGAGTATTGACGAAAATTGCTGACACACCTTGACAATCCCACCGGAATCAGGTATACTTTTATAGGATTGCAAGCGGAACCGGCCGGTTCTCACCGTCAGCATGAAGCAAAACGGTAATCTGAATCATGGAAACAACGACCGCTTTTTGCGGCATTCAGAACATGAGCAGAGAGAGCAGCGGGTCATCCGAATGCTCTCTCTGCTTATTGTTTTATGAGATCATGAATGGAGGTGCTTTGCCATTAGCAAGCAGGAACTGCAAATCAATGAGGAGATCCGTGACCGCGAGGTACTGGTGATCGACGCGGACGGCGAGAAAAAGGGTGTGATGTCCGCAAAGGACGCACAGAAGCTCGCATACGATCAGAATCTCGATCTGGTCAAGATCGCGCCGCAGGCGACGCCGCCTGTCTGCCGGATCATGGATTACGGCAAGTATTGCTTTGAACAGCAGAAGCGCGAAAAGGAAGCACGGAAGAATCAGCGTGTTGTTGAGATCAAGGAGATCAGAATGTTTTCTGCGATTGATACCCACGATTTTGAAACCAAGGTCGCACAGGGAAAGAAGTTCCTTCAGGGCGGCGACAAGGTCAAGGTTTCGGTGCGGTTCCGCAAGCGTGCGATTGCACATCCGCATCTCGGCGAGGAACTGCTCGAAAAATACCGCGAGGGTCTCGGTGACGTCGCGGTCGTCGATAAGCCGCCGAAAATGGAGGGCAGAGCGCTCGTGATGTTTGTCTCCCCGAAGCAGACAAAGCCGGAAAAGGCCGACAAGGGCGCGAAGAAGCAGAAGCCGCAGCAGGCTCCGGAGACAAAGGCTCCGGCAGCAGAGGCTCCCGCAGCTGAAGAAAAGACAGAGCAGGAAGCATAATGTGATATGCAGCGCGAACTGATGCAGCATCCGCTGCGCGGCGCGATCATATACAAAGAAAATTCAAGGAGGACGAATCCATGGCAGCCGTTAAGGTTAAGAAGATTAAGGTTAAGACGCACTCCGGTGCAAAGAAGCGTTTCCAGGTCACCGGCACCGGAAAGGTCAAGTTCCAGCACGCATACAAGCGTCACCGTCTCGTCTCGAAGGACCGCAAGGTCAAGCGCATTGCGAGAAACGCAGGCGTGGCCGGCAGTGCAAATGCACCGACGATCCGCGAGATGGTTCCGTACAAGTAATCCGGGACCGCAGCACATCGAACAGAATACTCGGCCGCTGCGGCGGCACGGAATGATTTTTACGGAGGTATAAGAACATGGCTCGTATTAAGGGCGCAATGATGACGCGCAAAAGAAGAAATAAGGTTCTGAAGCTCGCAAAGGGCTACTGGGGCAGCAAATCCAAGCATTTCAAGATGGCGAAGCAGGCCGTCATGAAGTCCGGTCAGTATGCATACATCGGCAGAAAGCAGAATAAGCGCTTCTTCCGCAGACTGTGGATCACCCGTATTTCTGCTGCCTGCAAGCTGAACGGCATGAACTATTCCACGTTCATGAACGGCTGCAACAAGGCCGGAATCACGCTGAACCGCAAGATGCTCTCCGAGATTGCGATTCATGATCCTGCCGGCTTCACCGCGATCATTGAAAAGGCAAAGGCAGCACTGTAATGCATGATATCAAACACGCTCTCTCGGAATCGTCAGAGCGTGTTTGTGTTTGTTATACGAATCCCGAAAAATAACATAGACAAGACGGCAAGATGAAATTCTGCCATGCAAGGAAGATGACCGCAGCCTTGCTGACGCAAGGCAAGGGAGTCTGACGCAGCATGACGGAATTTCAGCTGACGGATGTCTATGGAATTTTAAGAGATTCGTATTATGAGGTTCCGGAAAGGGGGCGTGCGCATGGCACAGCAGGCAGGTGCGAACAATAAGACCGTAAAGCGCTTTGCATCCCTCAACCGCAGCAGAGCATTCCGCGAGAAAAACGGGATGTTCCCGCTGGAGGGCTTCCGCCTTGTCAGCGACGCCGTGCGGTCGGGCATCCGGCTCAGTGCGCTGCTCCTGACAGAGAATGCCGCGGAGCAGTACGGCGATGCGCTGCGGGATGCAGCACCCGCGCAGCAGACCTTCCTCATCGCGGAATCGACTGCAAGGGAGATCGCCGATACCGAGACCGCGCAGGGCGTTTTCGCGATCGCGGAAATGCTGCCGGAAACGGATATTCTGCCGCAGGCCGGCGACCGGTGCATGATGCTGCATCATGTGCAGGATCCCTCCAATCTCGGTGCGATTCTGCGGACGGCGGAAGCACTCGGCACGGACGGGCTGTATCTGTATCACTGCTGCGACCTCTACAATCCCAAGACGATCCGAAGCAGCATGGGCGCACTGTTCCGCATTGCCGTGCGGCGGCTGCCCGATACGGAATGTTTTTTTGAGCGGTGCAGAGCAGTCGGTCTGCCGACCTGTGCCGCAGTTGTGGACAGGGATGCGCAGCTGCTCGGCAGCTTTGATTTTACGGGCGGCGCGGCCGTCCTGATCGGCAATGAGGGGAACGGTCTGCCGCCGGAGATCACGGCGGCCTGCTCGGATCGCCTGACGATCCCGATGTCGCCGGATTCCAATTCGCTGAATGCGGCAATGGCGGCGGGGCTGTTTCTCTGGGAGATGCGCAGAGCATCGGCAGCAAAATAATCCGACCGGAAAAGGACGGTGATCGCATGGAGATCTGTCACGGCGAACAGCCGGAAATGATGCGATATTGGGTTTGGCTCGCGCAGGTATTCGGTGCGGGCAGCACGAAGCTGCTCTCCTTTCTGCCGGATGCCGAATCGCCGCAGGAGATCTGTGAGGCAGTCTGCGGAAACCGGCAGGCAGAGCTTTCCGTGCAGCAGCGTACAGAAAGCCGGAGATTTACACTGGACGATGCGGACAGGATCGTGCATTTCTGCCGCAGCAGCGGGATCGAACTGCTCCCGATCAACAGCAGCCGCTATCCGGGTGTCCTGCGGAGCATTCCGTCGCCGCCGGTGCTGCTAACAGCGTGCGGCAATTTAGATTTGCTCGACAATCCGCTGAGCCTTGCGGTCGTCGGCACGCGGCATCCCTCACCCTATACGGAGCGTGTGACATCCGCAATGGTCGGGCCGCTCGCGCAGCAGGGATTTACGATCGTCAGCGGCTTTGCGATCGGTGTTGACAGCATCGCGCACCGCGCAGCCCTTGACAGCGGAGGCTCAACGATCGCCGTGCTGGGCTGCGGCGTCAATGTGGATTATCCGCGCGGCAATGATGCACTGCGCAGCCGGATGATCAGCAGCGGCAAGGGGCTTCTGCTCTCGGAATATCTGCCGGGCACACAGGCATATCCGGCGAATTTCCCGCGCAGGAACCGCATTCTCAGCGGTCTGAGCTATGCGACGGCCGTGATGGAGGCAGCGATGCGGAGCGGCTCGCTCCTGACGGCGCAGTGCGCGGTCGAGCAGGGACGCTATCTCTACTGCGTACCGCCTGCCGATCTGTTTGATGACCGGTACAGCGGCGTGATCCCGCTCCTGCGGGACGGTGCGATCCCGCTGATGAACTATAAGGATATCCTGCTGGCATTTTACAGCAAGGTGCCGCAGTATATTTCACTGGAAAATGCCGTTCAGCCGTCGCGGTCGCTGATCTTCGCGGAGGACAGAAAGCCGCCGGCGGCAGCGGATGCGAAAAAGCCGAAGCCTGCGGCAAAGCCGGAAACGGCAGATTTCGCAGAGATCCCGCCGGAGCCGCCGCAAACAGCAGTATCGGCGCAGACAGCTCCGGCAGAAAAGGAAGCGCCGCTGCCGGATTCGGAATCCGGACAGGCGATCGTTTCTTATCTGCGCGAACACGGCGATGTGTATGCAGACGATATTGCGGCAGCGCTAGACATGGATCTCTCGCTGTTGCTGAGTGAACTGACAATGCTGGAGCTGGACGGATTTGTGGAATCGCTGTTCGGGAAGGTCTACCGCGCCCTCCCCACAGCGTAAAACTGCAATGCAATCAAGATGCGGATGCCCTCAGCGAAGGGCAGATCGGCGGGAGCGCCGAACGGGAAGGATAGAGATATGTCAGAACTTGTAATCGTGGAGTCGCCTGCAAAGGCCAAAACCATTCAGAAATATCTGGGCAGCGGCTTTGAGGTCGTTGCCTCTATGGGTCATGTGCGTGATCTGCAAAAATCGAAGCTCAGTGTGGATATTGAGCATGATTTTACGCCGACCTATATCGAAATGAAGGACAAGGAAGCCGTCATCAAGGATCTCAAATCGCGGGCGAAAAAGAGCAGCCGCGTCTGGCTCGCAACGGACCCTGACCGCGAGGGAGAAGCGATCTCGTGGCATCTGGCGCAGATCCTCGGTCTGGATATCACGCAGGAAAACCGCGTGGAATTCAACGAGATCACAAAGACCGGCGTGCAGGCGGGTATGTCGCATCCGCATAAAATTGATCTGGATCTGGTCAATGCGCAGCAGGCGCGCCGCATCCTTGACCGCATCGTCGGCTATCAGCTCAGCCCGTTCCTCTGGCGCAAGATCCGCAGAGGACTTTCCGCCGGCAGAGTGCAGTCGGTCGCGGTGCGTCTGGTCGTGGACAGAGAAAACGAGATCCGCGCATTCCAGCCGCGTGAATACTGGACGATCGACGCGAAGCTGACCGCGAAATCCTCGCGCAAGGTCTTTGCGGCGCATCTCGCAGAGGTGGACGGCAAAAAGGCCGAGCTTGCCAGCGGCGCAGAGGCGGATGCGATCCTGCAATCGCTGGAGGGCGCGGATTTCATCGTAAAATCGGTGAAAAAGCGCGTCACGAGCCGCCAGCCGGCGCCGCCGTTCATCACCTCGACGCTCCAGCAGGAGGCCTCCCGCCGCATGGGATTTCAGGCGCGCCGCACGATGAAGGCCGCGCAGGAGCTTTACGAAGGCGTGGAGATTCCGGAGATGGGCGCAGTCGGTCTCATTACCTATATGCGTACCGACAGCCTGCGCATTTCCGATGAAGCAAAGGCGGCAGCGGCGGATTATATCCGCGGCGCATACGGCAAGCAGTATCTCCCCGCATCGCCCCGCAACTTCAAGACGAAAAAGGGCGCACAGGATGCGCATGAAGCGATCCGTCCGACCATGCCGAATCTGACGCCGGATCAGGTGAAAAACAGCCTGACGACCGATCAGTATAAGCTCTATAAGCTGATCTGGGAGCGCTTCATCGCAAGCCAGATGGCAAACTGTCAGCTCGACACGGTCTCTGCGGAGATCACTGCGAATAACTGTCTGTTCCGCGCATCGGGCTACAGCGTGAAATTCGACGGCTTTACGAAGCTCTATGAGGAAGCCAAGGACGGCGCACAGAACGATGAGGACAACAAGGAGCTGCCGCCGCTGACCGAGGGCGATCCGCTGAAGGTCAAGTCGATCGGCGGCAACCAGCACTTCACGCAGCCGCCCTCCCGCTATACCGAGGCGACGCTCATCAAGGCGCTTGAGGAAAACGGCATCGGCAGACCGAGTACCTATGCGGCGACGGTCGGCACGATCCTTTCGAGAATGTATGTTGAGCGCGACGGCAAGCAGCTCAAGCCGACCTCGCTCGGAGAGGTCACGACCGAGCTGATGAAGGAGCAGTTCAAGCAGATCGTCGATGTGAAATTCACCGCCGAAATGGAGAGCGATCTCGACGGCGTGGAGCAGGGACAGACCGACTGGGTGGAGTCGCTGCGGAAATTCTATGACAATTTTGAAAAGACGCTGGAAAATGCCGAGAAAGCAATGGACGGCAAGCGGCTGCGCGTGCCGGATGAGGAGACCGATGAGGTCTGCGATCTCTGCGGCAAGCCAATGGTCATCAAGATCGGACGCTTCGGCAAATTCCTTGCCTGCTCCGGATTCCCGGAATGCCGCAATACCAAGAAGATCATCACGCCGACAAAGGGCTTCTGCCCGCTCTGCGGCAAGAAGATCATCCTGAAGAAATCGAAGAAGGGCCGCAGCTTTTACGGCTGCGAGGGCTATCCGGAGTGCAGCTTCATGACATGGAGCACACCGGTCGAGGACCGCTGCCCGAAGTGCAAGAATACGCTGTTCAAGAAGGGCGGCAGATCCGGCAAGCTCGTATGTGAAAAGCCGGACTGCGGCTATGAGAGACCGCTGTGAGTGCGGTCACAGTCGTCGGCGCAGGCATGGCCGGCTGCGAGGCAGCATGGGCGCTTGCGCAGGCGGGGATATCGGTCACGCTCTGCGAGATGAAGCCGAAGCGCTTTTCTCCGGCGCATCATTCGCCGGATTTCGCGGAGCTGGTCTGCTCGAATTCCCTGAAAGCATCGCGCATTGATTCCGCCGCCGGACTGCTCAAGGAGGAGATGCGGCGGCTCGGCTCGCTGCTCGTACCCTGCGCGGAGGCCTGCGCGGTCGAAGCGGGCGGCGCACTGGCTGTTGACCGCGATGCGTTTTCAGCTGCGGTGACGGAGAAGATCCGCAGTCATCCGCTGATTGAAGTTGTCAATGAGGAGGTCACGGCGATTCCGGCTGGCGAGGTCATCATCGCGACCGGCCCGCTGACCTCTGATGCGCTGCATGATCCGATCGCCGCGCTGACCGGCAAACCGCTGTATTTTTACGATGCGGCGGCGCCGATCGTCACGGGCGAGAGCATCAGCATGGAGCGCGCATTCTACGCATCCCGCTACGGCAAGGGCACGGCGGATTACATCAACTGCCCGATGACAAAGGAAGAATACCTCGCATTCTATGAAGCGCTGATCCATGCGGAATCCGCGCCGCTGCACGATTTTGAGCAGGAGGCGCTGCGCGTCTACGAGGGCTGTATGCCGGTCGAGGTGCTGGCAAAGCGCGGCGAGGACGCGATCCGCTACGGCATGATGAAGCCGGTCGGCCTGACCGATCCGCATACCGGTCTGCGACCCTATGCGGTTTTGCAGCTCCGCAGGGAGAACCGCGAGGGAACGCTCTGGAATCTGGTCGGATTCCAGACGAATCTGAAATGGGGCGAGCAAAAGCGCGTATTTTCGATGATTCCGGGGCTGGAGAATGCGGAGTTCGTGCGCTACGGCGTCATGCACCGCAACAGCTTCCTCGATTCCCCGAAGCTGCTGGATGCGTCCTATGCGCTCCGGAGCGAGCCGCGCATCCGCTTTGCGGGGCAGATGACCGGTGTCGAGGGCTATATGGAATCCGCAGGCAGCGGCATTCTCGCCGGACTGAACGCTGCGCGGAAGATCAGGGGTGAGGAACCGCTGATCCTGCCGCGTGAGACGATGCTCGGCGCGCTGACCGCCTATATCACGGATCCCTATCAGGAGAATTTGCAGCCGATGGGCGCGAACATGGGCATCCTGCCGATGCTGCACGGCAAATTCCGCGGCAAGGACGGCAAGCAGCGGAAGTATCAGGCCTATGCGGAAAGAGCGCTTGCGGCGCTGGATGCAGTGCTGCAAAACAGCTGACCGGAAACGGAGGCGCCGATGAGAAAGCAACGGATGACCGCCGCTGCATTGCTTTCGGCAGGTCTGCTGTCACTCGCCGGCTGCGCCGAAAGCAGCGTACCCGCTTTTGAGCCGACTGCGCATCATACAAATCCGGTTCGGAATGAGAGTACTGCGGCGGAAACAGAAACGCCTGCCGAAACGCAGAGCGAAGCCGAATCTGAGACTGACAAACGGATCGAGGCGATATGGGCGCTCAGGCCGGTACCGATACCGGCGGGCGGCTGGACGGATGAAACGCTTCTGCCGGTCGTGTCCATATCGGGCAGGCCTGCCGAAATGCCGTTCTGTCTGTCAGAGCTGCTCTGCGGATATGCGGCACTGGGCGACGATGCCGGCTATTACGAGACCTATGCGGACAGCTTTTTCGCGGACGATCTGATCCTGCACGACACCGCGCTGACGATGCTCCGGCCGTTCGCGGCGGACAGCATTCCGGCGAGCGAGGTGCCGGATCATCTGGATCTCGGCGCAAAGTGGACGGTGACGACAGAGGAGGGCAAAGACCGTTACCCGGTCAGCGTCAACTGCGTGACGATCGGCTCGGACTTTGACGAGCTTGCTGCGCAGATCGGTGCGGATGAGGGGACGGACAGCAGCGGCCATTTCAGAGTGCAGTGTCAGTCGGAAAGCATACGCATCGTTTTTTCAGGCAATAACGGGACTGTGGATACGATCATTATTCACAGCCGCAACAATAAGTGAGGTCAGAATCATGAAGATCATTTTGGATGCAATGGGCGGCGATTTTGCACCGCTCAGCCCGCTGGAGGGTGCGGCAAGAGCCGTAAAGGAGCTTGGCGTCAGCGTCGTGCTCTGCGGCGACGAGGCAAAGATCCGGCAGACGGCTGCGGAGAAGCAGATCCCGCTTGACGGCATCACGATCCTGCCGGCAGAGGATGTCATCACAATGGAGGATCAGCCGACGGCGATCATGAAGGCGAAGAAAAACTGCTCCATGTCGGTCGGTTTGCAGGCACTCAGCAGCGGCGAGGGCGATGCCTTTGTCTCTGCGGGCAATTCCGGCGCGCTGCTCGTCGGCGCGACCATGATCACCCGCCGGATCAAGGGCATCAAGCGCGCTGCAATGGCACCGCTGCTCCCGACCGGCACCGGCCACGCGATCCTCATGGACGGCGGCGCGAATCTCGAATGCCGTCCGGAGATGCTGGAGCAGTTCGGCATTATGGGCAGCGTCTATATGGACAAGGTCATGCAGATCCCGACGCCGCGTGTTGCGATCATCAACAACGGCGCGGAGGAATGCAAGGGCAGAGAGCTGGAGCAGGAGGCCTATAAGCTGCTCGATGCGGATGAGCTGAATTTCATCGGCAATATCGAAGCCCGCGACATTCCCGCCGGCGATGCGGATGTGCTGGTCACAGACGGCTTCACGGGCAATATCGTGCTGAAGCTCTATGAGGGGCTCGGCAAATTCTTCGGCGGCAAGATCAAGGAAATGTTCACCGGTGCCGGCAAGATCGGCGCAGTCTTCATGAAGGACAAGATCGCCGATTTCAAGGATTCGTTTGATTATAAGAAGGTCGGCGGCGCGGTGCTGCTCGGCATTCAGAAGCCGGTCATCAAGGCGCACGGCAGCTCGGACGGCGAGGCATTTTTCCATGCGATCCGGCAGGCGAAAAACTGCGTGGACGGCAAGGTCTGCGAGACGATCTCCGAGGCGCTGGCCGCACGGAAGGCCGCACTGAAGGAAGCAGACGCGGACGAATCCTGATAAACATACTGAATCGGAAAGGGGAGTCGGTGAGATGGAATCCAGACCGCAGAATGAACTGGAACAGCGTATCGGCTATCGTTTCAAAAATCAGGCGCTTCTGACGGAGGCGCTCTGTCATTCATCCTATGCAAATGAAAAACGCACGCTCAACTGCAATGAGCGGCTCGAATTTCTCGGCGATTCGGTGCTTTCGATCGTCGTATCGAATCATCTTTTCCGCAGCTGCACGCATCTGCCGGAGGGCGATCTGACGAAGATCCGCGCATCGCTGGTCTGCGAGACATCGCTCTATGAATGGGCAAAGCAGATCGGGCTGGGCGATTATCTGCTGCTCGGCCACGGCGAGGATGCATCCGGCGGCAGAGAGCGTCCCTCGATCCTTTCCGATGCGTTTGAGGCAGTGATCGCGGCGATGTTCCTTGACGGCGGCATGGATGCCGTCACGCCGTATATCCTGCAATTCCTGCCGGAGCATTTTGACCGTCCCTCCGAGGCGTTTCACGATTACAAGACCGCCCTGCAGGAGGTCATCCAGCAGAATCCGGAGGAGCGCGTCGAATATGTGCTGGTCGGCGAGGAGGGCCCCGATCACGCAAAGCAGTTCCGCATGGAGGTGCGCCTCAATTCCAATGTGATCGGCAGAGGCAGCGGAAAATCCAAGAAGATCGCAGAGCAGATGGCGGCAAAGGAAGCGCTGATGCTCATGGGCGAAAAGGTCTGAGCCGTGCGGCTTGCATGGAAGATCGGCGCGGCGGTGCTCGGTGTGCTGCTGATCGCGGCGGCGGTCATTCTGATCTGGCTTCCGGGGCTGTTTACCTGCCTGCACATGAAATGGAAATATCAGAATCTCGGCCGGACGGTCGGTCAGTATGCAGCGCTCCCCGTTCCGGAGGATTTTCAGGAATATGAGCTGCGCGGACTGCGCGTCTCTGTCCCCGCAGACTATACGCTGGGGGAGAACAGCGACGGCGCCCTCTGCGGAAAGGACGGAAAAACGCGCATTTTTGTAACGCCCCGCGATCTGGGTGCGCTTGCGGATACCGATCCGTTTGAGCCGTACGGTTTTTCGGAAGCGCAGCTGCGGCATTACTTTGAGACGATCGGTCAGCCGTACCGCGCACCGTCCGGCAATGCGCTGCTCTATTACTGCAAGGATACGCTTTCTGTCTGGGACGGGCTGCATCTGCGCGGCGATGACCGGAAGGTCTTTGCGGAGCTTTGCGAGATCAAGGACGGCGGCTGGGAAACTGAGGAAACCGAAAAAACGGAGATCCCCGGCGGCACCGCCTATATCAGCAGCGGGATGCTCGGCGAAAATTCGGTGACCGTCACCATGTTTTCGGAAAGCGGAAGCGGCGATCTGTTTGTCTTTGTCAGAGGCGAGCAGGATCCGCGGATCATCCGGCAGATCATCGGCTCCTTTGCATTTGCGGAGAGCGGCGGCTGATGAAAGTGCATTATAACGACGGCTCCCCGCGCAGCGCTGTGTCGGGTTTGCTGCGCAAATGCCGGACATTTCAGAATCCCGCTTTGAGCTGCAAACGAAAGGTGCATATTTGCTTACTTTTCTGAAAATGGGATTCCAAAGGGACAATGTCCCTTTGGCGGTGTATGGGGCAGAGCCCCATTTCAAATCCATCGGAGATACCGAATAGATGCGGGCAGCGTCCCGCGCAGGAGAACATTGGATCATGTACTTAAAATCACTGGAGCTGCAGGGCTTCAAATCATTCCCCGACAAGATCACGCTGACCTTTGACGAGGGCTTCACCGCCGTCGTCGGACCGAACGGCAGCGGCAAGAGCAATATCGGCGATGCCGTCCGCTGGGTGCTGGGCGAGCAGTCCACGAAGGAGCTGCGCGGCAAGAGCATGGAGGATGTCATCTTTTCCGGTACGGCGAAGCGCAAGCAGATGGGCTTTGCCGCTGTGACGCTGACGATCGACAACAGTGACCATGCGCTGGCCGAACCGGAGCCGGAGGTCGCGGTCACGCGGCGGCTCTACCGCAGCGGCGACAGCGAGTATCTCATCAACGGCAGGAATGTCCGCCTGAAGGATATCAACGAGCTGTTCATGGACACCGGCCTCGGCAGAGACGGCTATGCAATCATCGGACAGGGCAGAATCGCGGAGATCGTCGGTGCAAAATCGAATGAGCGCCGCGATATTTTCGAGGAGGCGGCAGGTGTCTCCAAATTCCGCTACCGCAAGCAGGAGGCGGAGCGCAAGCTCTCGCAGGCACAGGACAATCTCGTGCGCCTGACCGATATCACCGCAGAGCTGGAAAGCCGCATCGGGCCGCTGAAATCGCAGGCGGAAAAGGCGGAGAAATATCTGGTGCTGGCGGCGGAGCGCAAAAAGCTGGAGGTCTCGTTCTGGGTCTACCGGCTCAGCAAACAGTCTGCGCAGCTGCAATCGCTCTCTGATGACTATTTGAAGCTCACGGCGGAATATGAGAATTTGCAGAGCGATCTGGAACGCAGTGAGGAAAAGCTCGCGCTCGCCTTTCAGGATATGCAGCAGGCAACTGTGGATATCGAAGCGCTCCAGAACAAGATCGTCGCTTCGGAGCAGGAGAATGCGAGTGTGACCGCAGGCATTGCGGTCTGCGAGACGGAGATCCGCCACAGCAATGACAGGATCGCGGAGATCGAAGCACAGCTCGCAGAGCTGCTCGAATCCGGCGATTCGTGGGAGCAGAAGCTCTCGGAGCAGGATGCATACCTGAAAACGCTCATCGGCAGACAGACCGTCCTCGATCAGGAGATCGAAGCGCAGGTGCAGCAGCTCTCTGCGATGAGCGCGCAGGAATCCGCACAGGACGGTGCGATCAGTGAGCAGGACAGCGCACTGCGGGAAATGTATTTGCAGCAGAATGCGCACCGTGTCCGGATCCAGGGCATTGAGCATGATATTGCGGAAAATGCGGAGACGATCCGCCGCGGGGAATCGGACGGTTCCTCCGTTGCAGAGCGTCTGCGCTCCTATGATAAAGAGGAACAGAAGCTGGAAAAGCAGATCGGTGCGGCCGCGGATAAGGTCAGCGAGCAGCAGAACCGTCTCAGCGGATTCCGGCAGCTTGCGGGGATCCGTGAGCAGAAATTCCAGCAGGCGCAGGACGCCGTCAATCGGATGCAGAGCGAATACGATCAGCTCCGGCAGCGGCAGCGGAT
>DGSY01000123.1:0-2074 GCA_002394125.1 Ruminococcus sp. UBA4350 | reverse complement strand
GTCGCCGGCAGCGGCAGACTCGGCGGCGTTCACGGCACCGTCGCGCAGCGCATCACCGTTCCGCCGGAATACGGCACGGCGATCGAGACCGCGCTCGGCGGCGCACTGCAAAATCTGATCGTCGCAAACGAGGATTCCGCCAAGCGCTGCATCCGCTATCTGAAAGAGGTGCGCGGCGGCAGAGCGACATTTCTCCCGCTGACGACGATCCGCGGCGGAAAGCTGCGGGAGCAGCTCGAAGGCACAGACGGATTCGTCGCGCTGGCCTGCGATCTGGTCGGATTCGACGAGGTCTACCGGAATGTCATTGAGAATCTGCTCGGCCGGATCGCCGTTGCAGAGGATATTGATGCGGCATCGCGCATCGCAAAGAAATTCGGCTATAAGTTCCGCATTGTCACGCTGGACGGACAGGTCGTTCATGCGGGCGGCTCCTATTCGGGCGGCTCGGCGGCGCGTTCGGCGGGCGTGATCTCGCGGACACATGAGCTGGAAGAAGCGGCCGAAAAGCTGAAAGCGCTCGAAGCGCAGATGGAAACGCTCCGTGCGGAGGCCGGCAAGCGCAAGGCGGAATGGGCCAAGCTCCTGACCGATACCGAGGGCGCGCAGGCATTGATCGAGCAGTATCAGAGCGAGCAGAATGCCCTGCAGCAGCAGCTCGCGGATTTGAAGGTGCGGGCGGCATCCGACCGCGCATGGCAGGAGAATGAAGCCGAGCAGCGTGCAAGACTGCTCGAACGCACCGAACAGCTTGAAAAGTCCAAAACGGAGGCGGAGCAGCAGCTGGCCGCAATCGAAGCGGAGATCAAGGAAGCGGAATCGAAACTCGCGCTGGATTCCGAAGCGCAGGTCAAGCTGCACAGCGAGCAGGAAATGCTCTCGGAGCAGCTCGCCGCACAGAAGATCCGGCAGGCCGAGCTTGCAAAGGATATCGAATCCGAGCGCAGCCGCCGCATCGCATTGGCACAGTCCATGGAAAAGGCTGCCGATCAGAAGGCGGAGCTGGAATCCGCCGTGCAGACGGAGAAGAAGTCGATCGCCGATAAGCAGAAGGAGATCACCGCACTGACCGAGGGGCAGGAGGCCCGCCGCACCGCGATCAACGGAATGCAGGAGGAGATCGTCAGGCTGCGCCGCGCACATGACGAAAAGGAACGTTATACCGTCGATATCCGCAAGGGCATCGACGAGCTGCACAAGGCCAGCGAGAAGCAGTCGGCGGAGCGCACCCGTATCGAGGAGCGCAAGGGCGCCGTGGAGAAGGAAATCGACGATTTGATCTTCCGCTTGCAGGATTCCTATGAGCTGACGCGCACCGAAGCCGAAGCGCAGGCGGAGCCGATCGAAAATGTCAAGGAGACGGAAACGCAGCTCAGCTCGCTGAAAAACCGCATCCGCGCACTCGGAAATGTCAATGTCGCGGCGGTCGATGAATACAAGGAGGTCTCGGAGCGCTATGCGTTCATGACGGGACAGATCAAGGATATCGAGACTGCGAAGCGCGAACTGGAGCAGCTCATTGAACAGCTCACGACGGATATGTGCGTGATCTTTCAGGAGAGCTTCACGAAGATCAACCGGTATTTCGGCGAGATTTTCGTCGAGCTGTTCGGCGGCGGCAGTGCATCCTTACAGCTCACCGATCCGGACAATATTCTGGAATCCGGCATCGAGATCAAGGTCGCGCCGCCCGGCAAGGTCATCAAGAATCTGATCGCGCTCTCCGGCGGCGAGCAGTCCTTCGTTGCGATCTGCATTTACTTTGCAATATTGAAGCTGCGGCCGGCACCGTTCTGTATTCTGGACGAGATCGACGCAGCACTTGACGAGGTCAATGTCCGGAAATATGCGCAGTATCTCAAGCATTTCTTCGGACAGGTGCAGTTTGTTGTTGTCACACACCGCCGCAGTGCAATGGATGAGGCAAATGTCCTCTACGGCGTTACCATGCAGGAGGACGGCGTATCCCGCCTGCTGCGGCTTGATCAGAACGGCGTTGCGATCACCGAATAACACCGGAATCATCAGAATGATTGGAACAAGGAGGGACCGTATCCCTCCGGCAGGGGTTTGG
>DGSY01000139.1 GCA_002394125.1 Ruminococcus sp. UBA4350 | reverse complement strand
TTGCAGCTGATGCCTTTCATCTGACACCAGTTTCTGATTTTCATACCGCTGCTCTGACACTCTGCGATTTCTTCTGCCCATTCACGATGTCTCAGTTCTTTCTTTACTTCTCTGATCGTTGCCATTTCTTCAACTCCTCCGGGTTATACCCTTTTGGAGTCATTATACCCCATTATGATTCTTTTGTGGAGGGCTAGGGGTGGTTGGCGGTTACGATTCCAAAAAATAAACAAATGAATGTATATGAAAAAGCAGGGAGCCGATCACTCCCTGCTTTTTTGTATTCATTGGATTTCAGTCACGGTTATTTCTTTGTGCCCTTTCCCTTTCCGGCTTCCTTTGTTCTGATGCCGAGATCGCTGTCCATTTTTTTCGTTTCTCTGACATACTGGAGCTGCTCCTTCAGATCGCCGGTCTTGATGATGCCTGCGATGCCGCGGATGCAGAAACGGAAGAAACCGTAGAGAAAAGCGAACGGTCGCAGAACGGGATATTTTTCGCAGAGCTTCCAGGATTGCAGGCCGTTGTCCCGGAAATAGGAATAGAGCCCCTTGTTTTTGATGATGCCCATGACAGAGCGGATGCTCTCACCGGATTTTTCCGATGCAAACGGCTGCTTGCTTCCGAAGTTTCCGTAATTCAGGAGATTTTCGAGCAGTCTGTCTGTGGTCTCATCATCGGCCGGATTCTGATGCTTGCGCAGCTCGATCGAATCCGGCAGTCCCAGATGCTTTCTGCACATTTTCGTGACATTCACGGCGAGATCGAAGAGTCCGATCTCCTTGGCGATCGGGGTGAATTCCTGTTTCCAGTTCTCGGAATTCATGACCGAGTAAAAATACATTTCCCAGTCGATGATCTGCCGGATGCCGAGATGATCCTTTGTCAGATGCTGATTGATATGCCCCAGAAGCACCAGACCGTTCTCGATCTCCGGGAACACCGGAATGCTGTATCCGTTGATCTTTTTGAAGATCCTCCGGCTGAACGCCTTTTCAAGGATATCGTCGATATCAAATCCGGCCGAGCTGAAATGATGGTGCAGCTCAAATTCGATCCCGTTTCGCACATACGAGATATGCCGTTCGCCTTCGGTCAGCTTTCCGTTCTGATCCTTGCCGTGCCAGTAGAGATAGCCGTTTTCCTCCATGACCCTTACTGCATCGTCAAACTGCGCGTGCGGGACAAGCAGATCGACGTCGCCCATTGCCCGCAGATACGGCTTCGGATAGTAGACCGCGGCTGCGCAGCCCTTGAGGATCACGCACGGAATATGATGCTTTTCGAGGAGCTTCAGCAGTTTATCCTGTTCATACAGCAGGCGCATATAGAAGGCCATGACCTGATCGCTGCTCTCGTCATGCACCGGGAGCACCGGACTGATGAGTCCCGTCACTGCCTGTGATTTTGCTTCATTGATGACTGCATCCCAGTCTGTATCTTCGGGATATGAGAAAGGCGTTCCGAACAGGGATGCCTTGATCGCATCCAGCAGCACCTGCTGTGCTTGATTTATCATTTAAAATATCACCTCTCTCATATTCCGGTCAGTCAGGGTACGCAGTGTTTTACAGAGCTTATTCACCGGATCTTCAGCACCCGCTTTACATATGTCATGCTGCTCTTCCATCTGCTGCAAGGGCGGTACATGACATAGAATATCACATTCGGCAGGAATACGCAGATCACGCCGCGGAGCACGATGCTTTCGATGTTCCGGCAGAGCAGATAGGTCACTGCGATCGCAACCGCCGCCGCAAGGAGATAATAGAACTGCTGCTTGTAGAATTCCCAGATGTTCTCATGCTTGAAATAATTCTTGAACAGGACATCATTGCACATCAGGTAATTGCAGATGAAGATCGTCAGGATCGTTGCAATCAGAATACCTGTAATGCCGAACAGCTTGCCCAGAATGATGTTGAGAATCAGATTGCCGAACGCCTCAGCGAGATATGCCCATTTCAGCTTCCACCAGAATGCGTTTCCGAAGATATACTGGTTCCGCATATGGTTCATGTTGATGAGGTAGAAATAGGCGACAAAGAGCAGCATATCTCTTTCCGTCAGCATCAGCGCATCTCCGACCCAGAGCTTCATGAACGGCTGATACAGACAGGCCATCGTGACCGAACACCAGCCGGCGATCCATGAGTAAAGCAGGGAGAAATCCAGCAGATTCTGATAGTTCTCCTCCTCAGTCCGGACGGCGATGCTGTTGCCGATGCTCGCCTGAACGGAGTTGGTGAAAACGCTGGTCAGAGCAACAACGGCAGTATAGATCATGTAATAATTCTTGTAGATCGAGGTAGCGACCAGACCGAGCGTACTGCTGATGATGATGCTGTCGAAGGCATTGCGGCTGACATTTGAGAGCCGGTTGACCATCAGACCGACCAGCTCTTTGCGCATAGTTTTCGGCAGCTTCGGCGCGTGATTGACGATTTTCAGATACGGATACCGGTGATTGACAGTCTTGTTCACCCAGAGATTGGACACAGCAGTTCCGACGACCAGCATGATGAGATAGAGATAATAGTTTTTGAAGATCAGGAGCGCGGCGAACTGCAAAAGGTTGACCGAGATCTTGATGCCGGTATTGATATTCGAGAGGATGTCCTTTCTCTGATCCGCGACGAGTATCGTCTCTTTGTAGGCAAAGAGAAAATAGCTGAGTCCGGAGTTGAGGACATAGATCAGGAATACGATGTAGATGTTGATTTCCTCCGGATAGGTGCCGTGGATCAGGCGTGTCAGGAACGGCGCTGTAATCAGGCCGCCGATGAAAATAGCACCGCCGACCAGATTATAAACCTTTCGTATCCACGTCATGATCCGGTTGATCGTATCCGTATCGTTCTGAGCCAGCGGCTCATACAGATAATAAACAATCACCACGCTGAATCCGAATTCAGCGATATTCAGCACCTCAAGGATCGAGCTGAAAAGGTCGGAAAGACCGGTGAATTCGGAGCCGAGCGTGTGGATAATGATCGTTCTGTTGATAAAAGGAAGGACCGTGGCGACCAGAAGATTCAGGAATCCGCTGATGATATTCCGCCTTGAATTCTTTAACCGCACGCTTCCGTCTGGATTACTCATAACGACGCCCCTTAAAACGAGATCTGATGCTGTCTGTCAGGCTGAGTGCATTGTAATAGCAGTTCAGCACTGCCGCACAGAGAAACGGGCTGACGCAGTACAGCTTATATGTGATCCTGCTCTTTGCGGAGAATGCGGAAATATTCTTTGCTCTGACCTTGATCTCCTGTTCCAGTGTGCTGCGCAGATCCTTGCTGAATTTCCCTGAACGGTTCATCCGCACCGCTGCATAATACATCAAGACGCCGTGGAAATCTCTGTCCAGAAGCATCGTTTTCTGTTTCGCTGTAAAAATGGCCGGTGAGCGCTTTTCAACGAAATCCTCCTTGACACGGATCGCATACAGCCAGTCAACCGTATTCTTTTCGTTGACGGTCGTCGAGATGCTCTTCGGACGGATGCGGTAAAAGAGCAGCGGTTCTTCGATCATGACGACGGAGCGGGCCTTCTCCAGCACAAAGGGCGTGGTGAGCTGATCCTCATAGCTCCGGCCGACCGGAAAGCTGATCTCATCGAACAGATGCCGCTTATAGATCTTATTCCAGACCGAGACATTGATTCTGTCCTCAATCAGAGACTGCAGGGATTCCTGCGGGGAAATAAACGCATTTTCGAGCTTCCAGATCCTTGTCGCGCAGGCGGGATTCATCCGCTTTTCGGTCGGACAGACATAGAAGCTGCACGCAGAAACATCCGCGTCCGTTTCCTTCATCGCATTCATCAGCTTTTCGATCATGTCGGGCATGATCGCATCATCCGAATCCAGAAAGGCAACGATCTCGCCGTGCATCGCCTTGAGACCGGTATTGCGGGCGGCACTCAGTCCCTGATTCTTCTGATGAATGACCTGAATTCTGCTGTCCTTTGTCCGGTATTTCTCGCAGATCGCGCCGGATCCATCCGTCGAGCCGTCATCCACAAGAATGATCTCCAGATCCTTGTATGTCTGATGAATGACACTGTGCAGACATTCGCGCAGATATTTCTTTACGTTATAAACCGGGATGATGACACTTACTAATTTTGACATTCCAAACATCCTTTCTGACGGAACGGCTCAGTATCCCTGCGGATTATTCTTCTGCCAGTTCCAGCTGTCCCTGCACATTTCTTCGATCCCGTATTCCGCCTTCCAGCCAAGCTCCCGCTCCGCCTTGCCGGGGTCGGAGTAGCAGACGGCAACATCACCGGCTCTGCGCGGCTCGATCACATAGGGGATATGCACATGATTCACAGCTTCAAATGTTTTCACGAGTTCAAGCACGGAGCAGCCCTTTCCCGTTCCGAGATTGTAGAGAGCGACACCGCAGTTTCTTTTGATGGCTTCCAGCGCCTTGACATGACCGCGTGCCAGATCGACAACGTGAATATAGTCCCGCACGCCTGTTCCGTCAGGGGTATCGTAATCATTGCCGAAAATATGCAGGCATTCTCTTTTGCCGACGGCAACCTGCGTGATGTACGGCATCAGGTTGTTCGGTATGCCGTTCGGATTCTCTCCGATCAGTCCGGACGGGTGCGCACCGATCGGATTGAAATACCGCAGCAGAACGATATTCCACGAGGGATCCGCATTGTGCAGATCGGTCAGGATCTGCTCGGCCATCCATTTTGTCCAGCCGTAGGGATTGGTGCAGATACCCTTCGGACAATCCTCCGTGACCGGAGATTTCTCCGGAATGCCGTATACTGTCGCCGATGAGGAGAAGATGATATTTTTGACATTGTGTGCGCGGAGCACGGAGATCAGATTCAGCGTTCCGGAAATGTTGTTGTCATAGTATTCGCAGGGATGCGAATTCGATTCACCGACAGATTTCAGTCCGGCAAAATGGATGCAGGCATCCGCGGGGTGTTCATCCAGAACGCGGCTGAGTGCAGCAGAATCGCGGATATCGGCCGCATAAAGCGGAACGGAAGTCCCTGTGATCTGCTCCACTCGCGCAACCGCGTTTTTGTGTGAATTGCACAGATTGTCTGTTATGATAACGGAATGACCGGCCTTGATCAGCTCCACGATCGTATGGGAGCCGATATATCCGGCTCCGCCTGTAACTAGAATTTTCATATTTTCATATTCTCACTTATCTTCACATGATTTCTGCTTCTCTGTTCGCCGATGATATTGATGATATTGACGAACATACTCAGGGCAAACAGATAGATGGCGGAATTCAGCGTGCCGCCGTCCAGAAGGATCTGTGAAAACGGCACAACAGCAAATAAAAGATTGATGATCGACGGCTTGCGTCTGTATTTGTTCCATGTATATTCCATGAAGAAAAATACGGCGAGAAGATTCAGTGCAGCGCCGATGACGCCGAAATTCGCATAGCCCTCGGCAAGCAGTCCGGGCTGCGCATAGCTCGCCTGATCGTACCACGCCGCGATGATCGGCAGAGACACATACTGAAATCCGAATATTCCGGCAAACGGCTTGATATAGGTGATCCCGTAATAGAATCCGTTCACCTGTGTGTGATAGATGATATAGCCGCCGAGCTTGATCCAGATCGCAAAGACTCTGTAAAACTGCCGGTAAAAGAAAGTAAAGAGCATTTCTGTATTCGTGATGATATCCTGAATCCGGTACTGTCCGTTGTAATCGTGATTGAGCTTGTAGACCTCAGAGACCACGCCGTACAGACAGCCCGCCAGAACACCGATCATCGCGCAGACATTGACCTTAAAGATATTGACCTTCTTCTGGCTGTTGTTCTTGATGAGAAAGATGAAGAAGATCGGCAGCATGATCTGCACAAACTTGAACCGCTGTGTGAACGCCTCTCTGCCGACGGCCGCTGCGATCAGCATCACAAAAATATATTTGCCCTTCGGATGCTTTTTGTCATAGACCAGCTGATGAACCAGATAGGCAAAGACGGGGATGATCGCCTCATAGATATGCACGACAGCATAAATGCCGATCAGAAGGATGCATCCCACAAGACAGTTATTGGAATGCACCGGAGAAAAATCCTCCTCCGGTTCCGCTTCTGCGGGCTCCGGGGCAGGGGAGAAGCGCAGATAGAACATGACAACAGCATACACAATGAGAACCGTCCAGAAATACAGCTCGTAGTAATCGCCGATCCAGTGTCCGAAGGTTTTGTCTGCATTCATCTGATCTATCATAGTCGGGGTGAATGCGCTGGCAGTCAGGCTGTTGATGATAAAAACAACAATGAAAACATAGATATAGCTTACGGAGATTTTCTGATACCGTTTCTCGAATAAGTGTGAAGTAGTGAGGAACAGGATTAGCAGGAACAGGTTCATCATGCCGCGCATGAAATAGTCCTGATTGATGAGGACGATCGTTTCCATGCCGGAGAAAATGACAGCCAGTTCTCTGGTCAGCTTGAATACAGCTTTATTCATGCTGCTTCAGGAGACAGCAGGAGCGGCGTGCGATCTTATCCCATGTATATTTGCGCGCAATATGCTCTCTGCATCTTTTCACATATCCGTCTTTGTCGTTGGCGTATTCTTTCAGGAGCAGCTCCGTCTGTGCTGCGACCTCCTCTGCACCGGAACCGGCCAGCCAGCCGATCTGCGCCTTCACGCATTCTTCTGCCATATTGGTGCCCGCGGTCACGAAGCAGGGGTTGCCGTAATTCCACGATTCCAGTACCGTCATCGGCAGACCTTCATGCAGGGAAAGCAGAACAGAAATATTGTATCCCGATAACAGCTTGTCCTTTTCCTCATGATACACAGGGCCGTTCACACGGACGGCAATATTTTTGAGATGCGCAGTCCGCTCCCTGATGAACGCGATGCTTTCCTTTTCGCCGTCGCCGAAGAAATCAAACGCGAACGAACAGCCCCGCTGATCCAGTATGGACAGTGCGTCGATCAGCGTGTCGATGCCTTTTTCATGGATATCATACCGCCCGATATAGTACATTTTGATATTGTCGGGCTTTTCGTGAACCTGCGCATCAGGGATGATGCCGTTCGGGATGATGATATCATGCTTTGTGTGATAGAGGGAGCGCTTCATTTCGCCCTTGTTCAGGTAGATATAGCCGTATGCGCGTTTGATTAGCCTTCTGAAAACCGTTGCATTCGCGACCGTCTTTTTGAGTCTGGATTTTCCCATGCCGGCCTTCATAAAGGAGCCGTGCGGCTCAATGTAATACCGGATATGATTCCGGATCAGGATCTGCGCGACGCGCATATATTCCGGATGAAAGAAGCTGTGTATGATGACGATATCGGGCTTCTGCTTTTGCAGATATTTTTCGAGCCCGTCCAGCTTCACACGGACAAAGCAGTCCGAATGGAGATGCTCCACATCCGCATTCAGAGATACGACCGTCGCATTCATATCAGGGATCCGGTTCTGTGCTTCTGCGAGATTTTTCAGAACGACCGGAATCCCGCCGGCGCTGTTCAGATGCGTCGCTGTAATATGTATCAGTTTCATTTAATCACCGCTCATCGTCTTGATTTTTTTCGCCGGAACGCCTGCATAGACGCTGTTTGCCTCCACATCCTTTGTGACGACGGCACCGGCGGCAATGATGCTGTTCTTATGAATGGTCACACCGGGGAGGATCACAGCATTTGACGCGATCCACACACCGTCCCCGATCCGTGTCTCCTTTTCGATGTGATCCCGTTCGGCTTTTTTCGCGTTGGTGGCATAGCCGTCTGTTCTCAGGCTTCTTGTCAGTATCTTTGCACCGTCTGAAACGGTCACATTGTTTCCGATCGTCAGCTTCCCGTAGCACTGCAAAACGCAGCCTGCATTGACCGAAACATTCTGACCGAGCTTCAGCTTTTCAATGCCGTAGATGCGGGGGATGCCGTTGATCTGCATATGATGCCCCCACAGCTGCGGGTGGAACAGTCTGTATAATTCCCGCATCATCTTATCAAATATCCTGATAATCATGTTATCTCCTCAGTATCTTCTGATATACGAACTTCTGGAAGCCGACAGGCAGAATATACATTCCGAGCTGTACGGCCGCGACTGTGAGAAATTCAAAGAATGAATTGAATCCGGATCTCCATGCCTTATAGCGGATCTCAATGAGGATTTTGGTATTGATCCATGATTTGCGCTTCTGATATGTTCCTTCATCAAACCGGAAACGGAAAACCGGCTTTGCGAGGTTCCGGCAGTAAACATGATTGGAGAGCATCTTGATCCAGAGATCCGTGTCCTGATTCTTTCTGTAATCCGAATAGCATCCTGCCTTCATCACGGCCTTTTTCCGGTACATGACGGTCGGATGATTGAACGGGTCGCGCTTCTTGGCGAATGCATAGATCTCTCTGTTTGTCAGCGGCACCTTCCGCTCACCGACAATGTTGTCGATCGTTCCGGAAAATTCCAGAACCGGACAGCCGATGATATCGAGCTTCGGGATCTTCTCAAATGCCCTGACCTGCATTTCGCAGCGCTCCGGCAGAGAATAGTCATCCGAATCCATTCTGGCGATCAGGTCATTTTTGATGACCTTGATGCCCTCGTTCAGAGCGAGTCCGAGGCCTTTGTTTTCGGGCAGCTGCACCTGAACGATCGGTGCGCCGTCGCGGAGACGGTCGTCGATCACCTTTTGCAGCTCCTCCGTCACGGGGCCGTCCTTGACAATGACGATCTCATCGGCGGGATAGGTCTGCCGGATCATGCTGTCCAGCGCGAGCGCGAAGTATTCGGGATTATCCTTTGTATATACGGTCATCAAAACGGAGTATTTTTCCATAGGGCGGGGCTCCTTTCAACGCAGCGGCAAAGCTGTTTATTCATAGTCCTTTCCGAGTACGGCGGCAACCGTCCGGAACATGGTGCGAATCTCCCGGAAGAAGCTGAATTTTCTGACAGTCTCAAGATTCCAGACCATTTTTGCGGGCAGCACCTTTTCGATATAAACCTTGTCCACATCCTCGGCAGCGGAGAGCAGCGTGTCTTCATCCTTATAGCGGATGCTGGCCTCCGATGTGATGCCGGCGGGCAGCAGAAGCGTCGCAAAGAATTCCGGCTGATATTTCCGGACATATTTCGGAACCTCCGGTCTTGTCCCGACGAAGCTCATGTCTCCGTTGAGGACATCGAACACCTGCGGGAGCTCATCGAGCCGGAGACCTCTCAGCTTTGCGCCCACTCTCGTGATCCGGCTGTCGGCATTCACAGTCACGGCAGTACCGATCTTGTCGGCATTGTTGACCATTGTGCGGAATTTGTGGATCCGGAATTTTTTGCCGTAGGTCGTCACGCGTTCCTGTCTGTATAACACGGGTCCTCTGCTGTCCAGCTTGATCGCGACGGCGATGATCCCCATCGGGATCGCTGTTGCGACCAGGATCATGCCGCCTGCGCAGAGATCGAAGGCGCGTTTCATTCCGAGCTGAAAGCGCTTTCTGTTCAGCGCTTCCCAGTAAGGTCTCACCTCCGGCTTTCTCATGAAATCCGGCAGATCCTCCCAGCGTCTTAACATATTACAGCATCCTCCTATACATTATCTGTGTACGGCACCCACAGGATCACCGGCAGATCAGCGGCTGCGGGTGCGGGCTGTACTTATTTTATCTCCTGCACACATCGTTCAGAACCGTGATGATATATTCCACATCCTCATCGCTCAGAAGTGTATGGAGCGGAAGCGTGATGAGATTGCTGTAATAATCAATACTGTTCTGAAAATCACCGGACGCGCTCTTATAAGCGGTCATCAGCGGGAGCGGCTTGTAATGCACATTGGTTGCCACGCCGTTCAGCGCGAACTGGTCGATCATCGCATTTCTCTGCGCTTCCGTGATGCCCGGCACTCTGGTGAGATAGAGGTGGCCGCTGCTGCGCATCTCATCCGTATAATGCACGAGATGAGAGATTCCCAGCGTATCGCAGGCTGCATCGTACTTCTGAATGATCTCCGCTCTGCGCTTCAGCAGGCCTTCATAGCGGTCAAGCTGCTTCAGTCCGATCGCGGCCATGATGTCAGTCATATTGCATTTATACCATGCGCCGATAATGTCATATTCCCATGCGCCGGCCTTTGTTTTGGCAAGCGCATCCTTGTTCTGGCCGTGGAGCGAAAGAAGCTGATAGAATTTGTAGATCTCGCGATTGTCAACGCCGGGGACGGGTTTCCATGTCGCGGCGCCGCCCTCTGCGGTCGTGAAATTCTTGACGGCGTGGAAGGAGAACGAGGAAAAGTCAGCGATCGCGCCGCAGTACAGCCGCTTTCCGCCGATTATTCTGCTCGCGCCGAGACTGTGCGCACAGTCGGCAACGACAGCAATGCGTCCGAGGGCGGACTGAATTCTGCTCGACAGATCGGACAGCGGATCGCTGTGGTCGTCCAGCGGTTTGAAAAGATGCTTTTTGCGTTCGACGATCTCATAGATCCGCTCGTAGTCGCAGACGGTTCCAGCGAGGTCAACCGGAATGATCGCCTTGGTCTTTTCGGTGATGGCAGCCTCCAGCTTGTCGTAGTCCATTTCCGGCGCATGAGATTTCTTATCTCCGTCCTTCTGAATGTCCACGAATCTGACGGCCGCGCCGCAGTGGACCGCAGCGGAAGCGGTCGCGGTATATGTATATGCCGGAACAATGACCTCATCACCGGGGCGGATGCCGAGAATCCGGAGATTCAGTTCCTCCGCAGCCGTGGCCGAATTCAGGCAGACAACGCGGTTCGAGTAGTATTCCGGATCGGATTCCGTATCCGCAGTCGTGCTGCCGGTCTCGATGTATGCAGCCAGACGGCGTTCCAGCAGCTTGACCCGCGGACCCGTGGTGATCCAGCCGGAACGCAGCGCTTCTGCGACCTCCTGAATTTCCAGCTCACTGATATCCGGCGGGCTGAAGCTGATGATTCTCTTTTCCATAACGACTACCTTCTTTCTGGGATTCAAAAAATAAGAGTAAGCGCAGAGAGTAACAAAAAACCGCTCTCATCAAAGCAATCATATATTCTCACGGTGAAAAATACGATAGCTTCTGCTGATCATGCGGAAATGCTGGATATATACTGTAAACCGAATGCAACCGAATCCGGCAATGCAAAGATGTCATATATAACGGTCACTAACATGATAATTATAGCATAAATTAACAGTGCAGTCAAGTAATAACGGCGGCATTCATATTTTTTTTACAAAGATTTTTGTATGCATTTACGATAAAATTTCCTGTGATGCGGAAAGAAGCCGCTGTATATGACAAAGAGCCTGCCAACGGCTGCGGCGGGCTCCTTGTCGGGCGGTATCCCGCAGGAAAGCACCCTGCGGATTCAGGAAATCATAGCCTTGATCGGCTTTGTGTTTTTGATCAGAAACGCGATCAGCGTACTGACAGCGAACGCAGCCAGACCGCCGAAGCGTGTCACGATATCCAGATACTTGCTGCCGGCGATCAGCACAAGAATGTAGAAGATCGGATCCATGAGCATATAGATGACGCCTGACAATCTGGGATCGGAATATGTCAGGGCAGATGTGACGGGATTATCCCGTCCCAGCGGATTCGAGATCGCGAGGCCGCAGGCGGCAAATGCCATGACGCCGTATCCGATCATATGTCCTTCATAGACGAGGACACCCTTCAGGCCGAGCAAATAGATCTCAGCCAGCACCATCAGGGCGCCTATGATCCAGAGCGAGATATATTTCCAGGCTGCCATGCGGAGAAGATAATCTTCCTTTTCGCGGAGCAGCTTGCCGAGCAGGAGATAGGGGATCGCCCGCGTGAACCAGTTGCCCGGTATGAATCCGTAGCTGCCGATATGGAAATGAATGATACCGGCGAATTCTCCTGTCATCAGCATGATAATGAACGAAAGGATCAGCAGCACCTTATAGAACCGCATGAGATCCAGCTTCAGGGCAATGTAGAACAGGATATAGGCGTACAGCATCGCCTGGATAAACCAGATATTGCTGCCGGCCGAGAACGGCCACAGATTCAGTACTGCGAAATTGAATACGGAACGCAGCGAGACCGAGAGCGGGATGTGATGTATCGCGCTGATCAGTACATTGATGAGTACATACAGCAGAAAGACGGATGCAAAGCAGATCAGCGACCGCTTGATCTTGCGTCCCGTTTTTTCAAGGCTTTCATAATCATCATCCGGCAGGACGAAATAACCGGACAGAATATAGAAGCAGGGCGTTGCAAAGCCGCTTAGCGTAGAGACGATTCCGGTCGGCTCCGGAAAGCCAAAATTATAGAAGCAGACAAATGCCATGAGAATAAACCGGAGATAGGCGGCACCGCAGTGCCGGCCGCCGTTCATATAATAATCCTCCAGCTGTGAGCCGGTACGGATCGCTGTATTCGGTTCCAGATCGTAATATCCGTTACGCTTCAAGTATTCCACCAACCTTCATCCGGGTGATTCTCTCCTTTTTCGGGAGGTGCCATCGGCATTTTCAGCTGCGGCAGAGGCTTTACCGGAATTGCACGCGGCCTTTCCGGTTCTGCATCCCTTCGGATCGTCTGTGCTTCCTCCAGCGTGATTTCGCTGATCCGTCCGTCTCCGATCCGGTAAATGCGGCTGCACAGCTTCAGCGCTGCGGGACGGTGCGTGGAGAGGATAATGAGTCTGTCGGGGCTGCTGTCCATGATATTATGGAGCACCCGTTCCTCGGTGCCGCTGTCAAGTGCGCTGGTCGCTTCATCCAGCAGCAGAACCGGCGCATTGCGGAGCAGTGCTCTCGCGATCGAAATACGCTGTGCCTGCCCCTCTGACAGACCTCTGCCGCGTTCGCCGAGAACGCTGTTGATCCCGTCCGGCAGCCGCTCAACGAATTCCCATGCGCAGGCGGTTTTCAGCGCTGCGATCACTTCCTCATCGGAGGCGTTTTCATTGACCATCCGCATATTGTCCGCGATCGAGCCGGAAAACATCGTGTTTCCCTGCGGCACATATGCGATAAACCGCCGCAGATCGGCGTTCATCGGAAACTCGTCTCCCGAACCGCTTGTCAGCGTGACGCTTCCCTCCTGCGGGTCGAGCATTCCGAGCAGCAGGCGGATCAGCGTGGTCTTGCCGCCGCCGGATTCCGCAATGACTGCGGCGATCTCTCCGGAGCTGACACGGAAATCCGAGCCCTCATAGACATTCTTCTCCGGATCATAGCCGAAGGTGACATTGCGCATATTGACGGTGATGCCGCTGCCGGCCTGCTGTGCGAGCAGCTCGGCCTTTTCCGGGTCATGTGTTTCACGCGGCAGATCCATCAGTTCTCTGATTCTGTGCGCAGATACGGACGAATTGAGCATTCCGGGGATCGTTCCGATCAGGCTGTTGAAGCGGTTGGAAAGCGCGGAGCGCTGCTGTAAGAAGAATGTCATGTCGCCGTACATGATCTGCCCTGTCCAAAGGCGGTAGAGACAGTATGCGAATGCAGTCATCGAGACCACACTTGACAGCAGCGTCAGAAGGACATTGGACTTGATCTCAAACCGGTTGTAATCGAGACTGTATTCCTTGTATCTCTGCTGCCACCGGCGCAGCTTATCGGAGTAGTAGCCGAAAATGCCGAAGGACTTTATCATGTCGAAATTGAAAAAGGTTTCGACCTCAAAGCCCATCATTTTGGAATTGAGCTCCAGCACGCGCTTGCGGTATTCCTTCATCCGCCGCATGATGAAGCGGCTGAGCCCCAGCAGAACAGGCGCTGACAGAAAGGCGATCAGCGCCATGAGATAATCCATCCGCCAGAGCACGATGAATGTCGCAGCGAATGTGTAAATGTTGATGATAAGGTTCGGGATCCAGTTTATGGCATTGGATGCGATCGTGCCGACATCGCCGTTGAAGCGGTTGAGCAGATCACCGCTCGGATAGCTGCTGAGCTCCTTCCAGCGGGCATCCATGATGCGGTCGAAAATGCCGGACTGGATATCGTTATTGACATAAATGGATATGCGCGCATTGATATAGCTGTTCACGCTGGAAAGCGCCAGCGCGAGCAGCAGCATCCCGATCATGACCGACACGAGCAGCCAGAGCTTTTCCTGTTGCTGACCGACGATAATGTTGATCAGAACGCGGCTGACATATGCCGTGCCGATCGACATGGTCGAGCTGACGATGCCGATGACCGTGTAGAATACGACGATCCAGCGGTATTTTTTGGAATAGCTGAAGATCCATTTCCAGTCGTCGAGAAATTCCCTGAATGTGCCGTCGCGCAGGCTGTTCCACATGATCTGGATATTGTCATTCCGGAACAGCTTGTTGATTCCCGTGTAAACGATTTCCTTTTCTTTTTTCTCATTCATATTATCAATGTTCCGTATCTTGATCCAGCGTATGATACGCAGTCAGAGCTGCTTCCGGTAGCATATTGCAGTGCAGGCGGTATAACGGGATCCGGCCGGCGAGCTTAGCGATGAGTGCGAGTGTTTTCTCGACCGCGCCTCTGTCGTTCGGGCGGTAGCTTTGCTGTATGAGAACAGGCAGCGCCTGTGACAGCGTTATGCGCCCGATATTGTTTTCCGCACCGCGCTCCAGCAGGACGATGCCGCAGAGCCGCACGCCGGTGTTCCGCTGCATTCCCTCTTTGCCTGCCCACGGCGTACCGTACACAGTAACATCCTCTCCGATGCGGATCAGCGGCTTGTCGCCGTTCACGACATAGCTGCCCGTGATATGTTCGAGCCAGAGACGGATATGCGTCGTTTTGCCGGTGCCGGAGGGCGCAGTAAAGAGCCATGCCCTGTCACCGACGGCAATGACGGCGCCGTGGAGAAGGATTGTATCGCGGTTAAGCATCTGCACCGCGATTTTGCGGTACACAGCCAGTGTTTCGAGGTAGGAGGGGCGGTAATCCACGGGCGGAATGCCCTCCGCTTCGGCTTCGCGGATATTTTTCATCTGCTCCTGCACAATGTCCTCAGGTGAAACTGAAACCCAGAATGCCGGTTCACCGTCCGTGAGATAATCGCGGCAAAGGAGTAGTATCTCCTCATAAATGCTGTTGATCCCGATATTGACATCTGCAAGACGTATCACAAATTTCATGCTGTTATCTCCGGCGTGAAGTGATTTTTTTGGCGGCATTGTAGAGCCTGTTCTTCATCCGCAGCACCGCAAAGCGCATCTTATAAGGTGCGCACCAGAGCTTTGCATATGCAGCATACCGGATGCCAGACAAAGGAACAGGGCTGCCGCCGCGCTGTGCGGATACAGCGATGCCGAGAATATCCTGCGGGCTGACGATATCCGCATCCAGACAGTTGTCTCCGGCGATGATGAAGCGGCCGTCATCCTGTCTGCCGACGATGCGGTGCAGCACATACTGTTCACCGTTCACGCCGGCTCTCCGGAAAAGTACGATATCGAGGTTTTTCAGCGTATCGGCAGGGCATTGCTTTACGATGATCGCATCACTGCCGGCACGGAAAAGCGGACGCATACTTGTTCCCTGGATCGTAATGATGATCTGACCGGTGCGCTCCAGCTCGCTTTCATAAGAGACTGCCGTCATACAGCCAGCAGACCTTCAGTATCCAGCTGCTTGAGAAAATCCGTCAGCATTGCCGCGATCTCCTCCGGCGCGGATTCATCATACTGTTCGCAGAGCGCCTTGTGCATCTGCTCAAATGTGGTGTCCTCTGCCAGCATTCTGACGATTTCTGCCGCCGTCTCGTTCAGGCGCAGCATACCGCGGAATTTTGCGCTGTCCTCTCCGACGGCGACTGCGCTGATTTCGCCGTCCAGCTCCATGACTGCCATTTCAACTGCAAGCTTCATATTTTTATACCTCTACAAAAAAAGCTTGCAGCTGTGAGCCGTACCCACAGCTGCAAGCAGCATGATGTATCCTGTTCAATTACTGTTTCCGCCATGTCCAGACGGTATTGCCGTTGTCGTCCACGCCGTCGGTATAGATTCCGTCGCGCAGAGAGCCGTTCTCCTCGTGTGTGAGAAGATCCTCTGCACGGACAGCCGCATTGCCGTTGTAGCGGAAAAAGATCTCGGTGTGACCGTGGATCGCGTTATAGATGTTCACATAGTCAAGGATGCGGGAGCCGTTCACCGTAGCGTCTTTGGCAACCGAATTGTTGAAGCCCTCCAGCAGGATGCCTTCGATCGACGGTTCGCCGCCGCTTGCAACGATGATATCGTTTTCCTTGAAGCGAACAACTTCCATTGCAGGAACTGCCATTCTGCTCATAAAAACACTCCTTTCAAATAATCAAAACATAAACAACTTTTATAAGCCGCCCATCATGTAGTTAGTCCTTTTGTTATCATTATTCTAGCATAAGACTCGGAAATAGTCAAGCGGTTTTTATACGATTTGTCGAATGAATACATAGTCATTTTGCCTTGCCATGAATGATTTTATGTAATATTACATAAGTAAATCGGATTGATTACGCGTCGGAAACCGCGGCAGAGCGTCGAAAATTTACGTATCTTCATATTATTCTTTCGATTTACTGTTTGTATATCATGGCGTTTGAAAGCGATTTGTCCTTTGTTCATGAATCAAAATAACGCGATTACAGTATGGCAAAACGCATAAATCCAAAACAGAATATTTGTGTATGTACGACAAAAATTACCATATCAGAAAGAAATCGTGCCGTGAATGCTTGACCCGAACGGTTTGGTGTGCTATAATTAGCATAGTTAATGTGTCGATTTGTGACGGATTCACTGTCATCATGTGCAAAGCCGTTCCGTTTCCGGAGCACAGACAGCCGGTCAGATTCTTTATATTATACAGCAGGATATGACTTGAACGCTTTCATCTGGAAATCTCTCAGCAATATTTTTCATGTTTTTACAGTCTGTATTATTTTTTCAAATCAAGGGAATGTCCGGCGCCTCCGTTCAGCACCCTAGAAAGTGAAAAGGTCTTGAGCAATTATGAGAATCAACAGTAAAAAAAGGTTAAAGAAGCTTTTGCAGAACTTCCGCTTCCGCAAGGTCATGCTTGCGTTCGCGGATGGGTTTATCATTTCGGTATCTGCACTCATCACGAATTTCATCCTGAGCTTTTTTGATGCGGCAGTTCCGGCGGAATTTCTGGCCGCCGGTATTATCGTGAGCGTCGGTCTGTGCTTCCTGTCTCTTGCACTGACAGGTGCATATGACAAGATGTGGCGCTATTTCAACGCCAAGGATTACCTGTCATGCGTTTTCGGCGTCGTGCTCGGCTTTGGCGCGTCCAGCGCTGTCGCTGTTCTGACGCACAATGTTTTTCCGCCCAGTCTGGCGATCATTGATGCTGTCATCTCCACATTCGGCATCTGTGCATTCCGCCTGATCTTCAAGAGAGCGTTTATTGCTCTGACGAATGACGGCAGAACAGAAGCTCTCTTTAAGCGCACAATGCTGATCGGCGCGGGACAGGCGTGCAGAACGCTGCTGGATGAGATCATGAATGCGAAGAACTCTCCCTATGAGGACGATAAAACCGCTTCGCTGTTTGACCCGATTTGTATTATTGATGATGATACAAAGAAGATCGGTACATCCATTCACGGTGTTCAGGTCGTCGGCAAGACAAAGGATATCGCGAAATATGCAAAGGAACTGGAGATCGAGCAGATCCTTTTCTGCATTCCTTCATGCATCGAGGATGAGCGCAGACGGATCCTGGATCTCTGTACCGAGACCGATCTGCCTGTCAAGATCATTCCGTTTATCGGCACGCTGATGCTGAATGACGAGGACGGCTCACTGCTCACGCAGGTGCGTAACATCAATTTTGAGGATCTGCTCGGCCGAGATCCGATCAAGTTCGACAACAAGGATATCCGTACCTTTATTCAGGGCAAGGTATGTATGGTCACCGGCGGCGGCGGCTCGATCGG
>DGSY01000001.1 GCA_002394125.1 Ruminococcus sp. UBA4350 | reverse complement strand
CTATGACAAGGCGTTGGAGTTCTATGAAAAAGCTCTGGCAATCCGTGAAAAGGTGCTTGGCACAGAACAACCGGGAACAGCTACGACCTATAACAATATTGCAGGAGTATATCAAGACAAGGGTGACTATGACAAGGCGTTGGAGTTCTGTCAAAAAGCTTTGGCAATCCGTGAAAAGGTGCTTGGTACGGAGCATCCAGATACAGCCACGACCTACAACAATATTGCAGGCATCTATCAAGACAAGGGCGACTATGACAAGGCGTTGGAGTTCTGTCAAAAAGCTCTGGTAATTAGTGAAAAAGTGCATGGCACAGAGCATCCGTCTACAGCCACGACCTACAACAATATCGCAGGAGTATATCAAGACAAGGGCGACTATGACAAGGCGTTGGAGTTCTTTGAAAAAGCTCTGGCAATCCGTGAAAAGGTGCTTGGCACGGAACATCCGTCAACAGCCACGACATACAACAATATCGCAGGAGTTTATCATGCCAAGGGCGACTATGACAAGGCGTTGAAGTGCTATAAAACAGCACTGGCAATTCGTGAGAAAGTACTTGGTACGGAGCATCCAGATACAGCCACGACCTACAACAATATCGCAATCGTCTATCAGGCCAAGAGCGACTATGACAAGGCGTTGGAGTTCTATCAAAAAGATCTGGCAATCAGTGAGAAAGTGCTTGGAACAGAGCATCCGGATGCAGCCACGACCTACAACAATATCGCTGGAGTTTATCATGCTAAGGGCGACTATATCAATGCATTGGCATTCTATCAAAAAGCTCTGGTTATCCGTGTAAGAATTCTTGGCACGGATCATCCGGATACAGCCACAACTTACAACAATATCGCAGTCGTCTATCAAGCCAAGGGCGACTATGACAAGGCGTTGGAGTTCTTAAAAAAAGCTCTGGTAATTAGTGAAAAAGTGCTTGGCACAGAGCATCCGTCTACAGCCACGACCTACAACAATATCGCAGGAGTATATCAAGACAAGGGCGACTATGACAAGGCGTTGGAGTTCTATGAAAAAGCTTTGGCAATCAGTGAAAAAGCGCTTGGTACGGATCATCCAGATACAGCCACGACCTACAACAATATTGCAGGCATCTATCAAGACAAGGGCGACTATGACAAGGCGTTAGAGTTCTATCAAAAAGATCTGGTAATTAGTGAAAAAGTGCTTGGCACGGATCATCCGGATACAGCCACGACCTACAATAATATCGCAGGAGTCTATCAAGCCAAGGGCGACTATGACAAGGCATTGGCGTTCTATCAAAAAGCTTTGGAAATCAGTGAAAAAGTGCTTGGCACAGAGCATCCAGATACAGCCACGACCTACAACAATATTGGTGAAGTCTATCAAGACAAGGGCGACTATGACAAGGCATTGGCGTTCTATCAAAAAGCTTTGGCAATCCGTGAAATAGTGCTTGGCACGGAGCATCCGTCTTCTGCCATGACCTACAGTAATATCGCTTCGCTTTATCAAGACATTGGTGACGAAGAAAAAGCAAAGGAATATCTGAAAAAGGCGAAACATCAATCAGTGAATGATTGATAACAAAACATGATAAAACGTATTTATCCAATTGTTCTGCCTGCAGTCGTATAACCATTCATAAGTATACGATCAAGGATTCACAGCTCGTCAGCCTGTTCTCGGATGTGAAAAACAAAGAGGTCGAAAACGAATACTCCGATTTGCTGGCTGATGAGGAGCTTCGCAAGAATTTCTATAACGCGCTCTGCATCTTCGGAAAGAATCTTTCACTGGTTCTGAATTCGGAAAAAGCCTATGAAGCCATGCCGAAAGATGAGATTCAGAAGTATAAATCCGCCTTTATCATGTTTACGAAGCTGCGGAAAGCCGTGAAGATTCGCTATGCCGATGCGATTGACAATGCTGAATATGAGCCGCTGATGCAGAATCTGCTTGACCAGAATCTTTCCGTTACCGGCTTGAAAATCATTGCTGCGCCGGTTGATATTCTGGATTCGGGCGGCGTAGAGAAGGAACTTGAAGCACTTGGCTCTGCCCGTTCCAAAGCAGACGCGATCCGTTCGCATCTGAGCAAGAGCATTTCTGAGAAATACGACGAGAATCCGGCATATTATGACACATTCTCGAAGAAGATCAAGGAAGCGCTGGAACTGTATAAGCAGATGATGATCAGCGAAGCCGAGTATCTGAAACGGATGCAGGATATTATGAAGGACTATCGTGCCGGCAAGAATGAGCTGTCTTTCCCGGAAACGATCAAGAATGATGTTCATGCACAGGCGTTTTACGGCGTGGTTTCTGCTATCCTGAGTGATGTGATCTCTCTGAGCGATAATTCTGATATTATCGCGGAACTCTGCATCGAAATCACCAAGATTATCCGTGAATACCGCAAGATCGACTGGACCTCCAATTCGGACATTCACAAGAAGATCGCACACGCGATGGACGATCTGCTTTATGATTACAGTGACAGTCACGGCTGGGATTTGCAGGATGAAACGCTTGACAAGATTATCAATGATGTGAAAACTGTGGCTCTGAGGAGGTTTGAATGAAGATAATTTTCTCAGAACAGCGCACGCTGCAAACGGCTGCGGGGATTCTGCCCTATACTTTCGAGCGAAAAAACATTCGCAATATCAATCTCCGCATTCGGCCGGACGGCTGCGTGTATGTGTCTGCGCCCGAAAATGCCGAGATCGCAGCGGTTGAGCGCTTCCTTTCAGCGAAAACCGAGTATATCCAAAGTGCGAAGGAGAAGTTCGCTGCACAGAAAGTGCCTGTTTATGAAATGCAGTATGTCAGCGGCGAGAATGTGACGCTGCTCGGCCGAAATCTGCGCATACAGATCGTGAAAGACAAAGCGGAATATGTCACCTCTGACGGCATTTATGTGTTTATCCATGTGCGGCGGCCGGATTATTACAACCGGAAAAAGAATCTGCTGAATGCCTGGCTGAACGAGCAGTGCAGCAGTGTATTCACGGAAATTATGCAACAGACTGCCAAACGGTTTGCCGGCTACGGCGTATCCATGCCGGAACTGCGGATTCGGAACATGGTATCCCGCTGGGGAAGCTGCCAAAAGGACAAAGGCACGATTGCGCTGAACCGCAGACTGATCGAAGCACCGAAAAACTGTATCGAATATGTCGTAATGCACGAATTCTGCCACCTTGTCTATCCGAATCACTCCAAACAGTTTTACGCTTTGCTGCAAGTCATGCTGCCGAATTGGCGGGAGAGCAAGGATTTGCTTGAAAAATGTGTTGTTCTCTAATGAGAAAGCAGTTTTTGCCCCTCTGATAATATTCCTTAAACAAGCATTGACATACGGAGGGAGAGTCATGTATCAAAGATCAGACGGAAATTCATCTGTGCAGCGTCAAATAGAAGAAATGATCTTTCGAGACTTGGAAAAACAATTCTGCATAGATGATCTGGCGTTGAATCCGAGCCTTTCACTTCCTGATAATCCTGCGGTAAAGATTAAGCCGGATTTTTATTCTGAAGCAAAGAAGATTATTGGGGACATACATAACCATCGTGTTGGCGGGTGTTCTCATGGTGAATCAACTCCTTATGTTTTTTACACACACGATTTTCCGTCACTTGACATTTGCTGCACCGGCGTGCTATAATATTTTTTGAGCGAACTGGTTGACTGTTTGCTGAAGAAAAACTTAGCTGCTAGAGAAATGAGGTGCCTTTATGTCTACTAAAGGAATCATCTATATCATGAAATCTGTTGTTCCGGGACTTATCAAGATAGGCAAAACCGGTTCGGATAACTATGAGCGAAGAATGTATGACCTTGAACATAACGGATATCGAAATGTCACAGGTTTGCAAAGGGCTTTTGCAATCGAAGTTGATGACTATGATGCTAAAGAAACTATGCTGCACACGATCTTTGACAAGAGCCGCGTTGCAGATACAGAGCTGTTCGCTCTGGATGTGAACATTGCCATGCAGCTTCTTTCCTCGTTTGACGGCAAGGTCATATACCCCAAAAGTGAAACAAAGGAAGAAGTTTTTGAAAGTGCAACAGACAGCAGAACCGGTCAGCTCATTCCGAACGGAACATACAAGTTCTCCAAAAAGAAACGATCAGATAATAAAGCTGTCCATGCAATCGCTGTTGTGACCGGCGGTAAATGGAAGCTCCTGCAAGGAAGTGTTCTTGGCATTACAGAGGATGTTGGCGTAACGCAAAAAGCGAAAACAATGCGTGCGGTACTGCATCTTGCCAGCGACGGCACACTTCTTGAGGATGCTGATCTTGGTGAATGCGCACCCTCTCTCGCCGGAACAATCGTTATGAACGCATCGGATAACGGCTGGGCTGATTGGAAAAATGCAGCTGGGCAGCCTGTTGATATTTACAGACAGCAAGCAACGGCATCGTCCGATGAAACCTGAATGTCATTCAGATTACCGCAAGCTCCGTATTCAGCCTCACGCGATACGAGTTGAGACTGCTCCAAAGGACAGCCTTCGCATAGCCGGCATAGTTCTTGATATGCGTCGAGGCGAGTGCATCGGTGAAGTCATCAAGTGCGGAGAAGATCATTTCGGTGAGCGTGCCGCAGCCGCAGCACATGGACGCTGCATTGATCGCGTCAATCACGGCGCAGGCATCGGTCTGTTTGCCGGAGTAGATTTGCGTACCGGCTCTTGTTGCCATGCTGACCAGACTGTTCACCAGCAGTACGAAGTTGTCAAAGCGGTCAACGGTTTTCAGATCAGTCTTGTCGCAGGGCTGCCTACCGTGTGCTGCTCACACGCGCCAGAGCCGGCATGGTGATCTGTGTTCCCGCCGGAAATCCGAACAAGAATCCGAGCGGTTTCTGGGAGGACAGCACCCGTCTGCAGGAATATTATGACGGAACTTATCAGTATCTGAAAAGTCTTGGAATTCAGGTGATACCATGAAAACAATCAAAGTCGCAGCAGCGGTGATATGCGACTCTTTTCAAAGCAAAACACGAATATTTGCTACAGCAAGAGGGTACGGCGCATTCAAAGGGCAATGGGAATTCCCCGGCGGAAAGATCGAACCCGGCGAAACACCGCAGCAGGCATTGGCAAGAGAAATCCGGGAAGAACTCGACACCGCAATCAGAATCGGTGAGCTGATCGAGACCGTCGAATATGATTATCCGGATTTTCACCTGTCTATGGATTGCTTCTGGTGTGAGGTGATCGAAGGAGATCTGGTGCTGCTGGAAGCGCAGGAGGCTCGCTGGCTCACGAAAGAGGAACTCGGCAGCGTGAAGTGGCTGCCGGCGGATCTTGGGCTGATCGAACGGATTCGTGCGCAGATGCGCTGATATGATAAACCGGAATAATCAAAGCACTGAACGCAGACAGGTTCAGTGCTTTTCTCTTATCCGCATTCGTTTCCCCTGAATGCGCCGGCTAACACTCATACCCTTTGCAGCCGTTTCTGGCGTCAGCTGACCTTTGCTGATTGAAAATGTCTCTGACCGCCGCTCATCGGAGCGGCGTTTTTTCATGCACAGCTTTATCCGCTGTATCAGAAATGCACGGCCAATGCACCGGACATCCGCCGGTGCTGACTGCACAGCTTCTGTGGATTCTCCTGTGAATATGCAGAAAATCCAGTCCATTGTACGGTCTTATGTGCGAATCATCCGGAAAGTGCTGCGCTTTGTGCTGAAAATATGCTCCGGCGTTTCCGGCGGAATGATACAGGCTTGATACATTGTGGACAGACGGATGTATCTGCGCCCGCCGGAAAATGTTGATGTTCTGCGGTTACCGTACAGCTTTTTTGGCAGAGACCGCACAACTTCTGCAAATAATACAGTAAAATATTGCGAAGTGCAGATTGATGTACGGCCTAATATTCAAAAACATCTTCAAAATATTGATTTTGTCCAGTTGACAGTCTTTTTGTGCGTTGACTTCACCGTACAAGTATGGTACAATATAGTCAGCTCAGCCAAGAGCTGATATCTTTTTTCTGTTTTTATAGGGGGTTCAAAAATGAAAAAAACACTCAAGAGGGCTGCTGCGTTCTTCGCCGGCGCGGCTGTCCTGCTGAGCGGCAGTGTACCGGCTCTGCCGAACAATACGCTCAGCGTCATCGCAGCCGACTGTGTCATTGACACCGGCACCACCTATCAGAGCATCCGCGGCTTCGGCGGTATCAACCACCCCGAATGGGCGGGCGATCTGACCTCGTCGCAGCGCGAGACTGCATTCGGCAACGGCCCGAATCAGCTCGGCTTCACGATGCTCCGTGTTTTCGTCAATCCGGACAAGAATCAGTGGAACAAGGCCGTCGCGACTGCGAAATACGCTTCGGACAACGGCGTCACGGTGTTCGCCTCGCCGTGGGAGCCGCCCTCCAATCTCGCGGAAAGCGGAAACGGCAAGGGCAAGCTGCATCTGCCCTCCAGGAATTACGAAGCCTATGCAAATCACCTCAATGATTTCGGCAATTACATGAAGCAGAACGGCGTCAATCTGTATTCGATCTCCGTCCAGAACGAACCGGATTACGCCCACGACTGGACATACTGGTCTACCGATGAAGCGACCGCATTCATCGCAAACTACGGCGACAAGATCACCAGTACAAGACTGATGTCGCCGGAATCCTTCCAGTTCTCGCCGGACGGCGCCTCGTGGATCAGCGGCGGCGACGGCGGCAAGCGCTTCTATAAGAAGATCATGCAGAACTCCAAGGCTATGGCAAACTGCGATGTCTTCGGTACGCATTACTACGGTACCACGAGAGACTGGATGGATTATCCGGAGCTGGAAAACTGCGGCAAGGAGCTCTGGATGACAGAGGTCTATGTCCCGAACAGCGACGAGAAATCCTCCGACAGATTCCCGGAGGCACTGGCCGTCGCGGAGAATATCCACAACGGTATGTGCGTCAGCAACCTGAGCGCTTATGTCTGGTGGTATATCAGAAGACAGTACGGCCCGATGAACGAGGACGGCTCTGTCTCCAAGCGCGGCGCGATGATGGCGCAGTATTCCAAGTGGATCCGTCCGGGTGCAGTCCGCATCGGCGCGACCGAATTCCCGGAAGGCAAGAAGTATGTCGCGATGGATACCAAAAACGCCAATTACGGCAGTCTTCAGACAATGGTATCCGCCTACAAGAAGGACGATCAGATCACGGTCGTCGCGATCAACCCGACACCGAGCGCAAAGACACAGAGCTTCACGATCAAGAGCGGCGAGACGATCTCCGGCATTGAGGCCTATCACACCACCGGCAGCGAGAACTTCCGCTCCACCGCTGCTCCGAACTATAACGGCAGCAGCTTCTCCGCATCGCTCCCGGCGCAGTCCGTGACGACCTTCGTCATCAGCACCGGCGAGATCAAGCCGGTCGAGCCCGATGCAGACGGCTATTGGTTCCACGACACCTTCGAGAGCAGCTCCGACAGCTGGGAAGGCCGCGGCGGTGCAAGTGTTTCGGCCTCCGGTGCGCAGGCCTATGCAGGCAGCAAGGCACTGGAAGTCACCGGCCGCGAAAAGGCATGGAACGGCGCACAGAAGCCCCTCAATACCAGAGCCTTTGAGCCGGGCAAGGCGTACAGCTTCAGTGTCTGTGCCTACAGCGATACCGAGCAGAATATGATGCTCTCGCTGCAATACACCGATTCCTCCGGCGAAGCGAAATATGACCATATCGCAGAGGCGGTTTCCGTCGGCGGATATGTCCAGCTCGCAAATCAGAATTACACGATCCCCGCAGGCGCAAGCGCTCCGATCCTCTATGTGGAGACGGAAAGCGGCACCGGCAGCTTCTATATCGACGAGGCGATCGGTGCACCGGCCGGCACCGCGATCGACGGCCCGAAGGCTGTGAAGATCACCCTCGGCGACGCAAACTTTGACGGCATCATCACCGCAGCAGATCTCTCCGCCGCAAAGCTCGTTTACAGCGGCAAGCTGGATACTGCGGCAGCAAAGAAGGCAGCCGACGTCGATCAGAGCGGCAGCGTTGACAAGACCGATCTTGAGCTGCTCCGCGATTATCTGCTGACAAAGATCACTGTATTCCCGGTCGCGGAGAAGCCCGTCCCGCAGGTCGATTTCAATGAAATGGCGCAGAAATTCGGCAGCGTAAATCTCGCAAAAAGCTACAAGGGCGAGAACGAATGCAATCCGCTGATCTCCAACTATTTCGGCGCAGACCCCGGCGTGATGGAGTATGACGGCAGAGTCTACATCTACATGACAGACGACCACCTGCTCTACGAAAACGGCAATGTCTCCAAGGAGGTCTACAGCACGATCAACTGCCTGCGCTGCATCTCCTCCGATGACATGGTCAACTGGACGGATCACGGCCTCATCAATGTCGCCGGTCAGAACGGCATCGCAAAATGGGCGGGCAATTCATGGGCACCGACCGCCGCCCACAAGAAGATCAACGGAAAGGAAAAATTCTTCCTCTACTTCGCAAACAATGCAAACGGCATCGGCGTGCTGACCGCTGACAGCCCGATCGGTCCGTGGTCGGATCCGAACGGCCATGCCATGATCGACCGCAAGACCAACGGCGTCACGAATGTTCCGTGGGTATTTGACCCGGCAGTGCTCGTCGATGATGACGGCAAGGGCTATCTCTATTTCGGCGGCGGTACTGATAATCTGCCGAAGGATCATCCGAAGTCTGCACGCTGCGTCGCGCTCAGCGACAACATGACCTCGATCGTCGGCACACCGGCTGTCATCGACGCTCCGTATATGTTCGAGGACAGCGGCATCCACAAGTTCAACGGCAAGTATTATTACAGCTACTGCACCAACTGGAGCACCGGCGGCAACTCCTACGGCCTCTCCACTGCCGCAATCGACTACATGGTCAGCGACAGCCCCCTCGGACCGTTCACCTACAAGGGTGAGGTCTTCAAGAACATCGGCAACTTCTTCGGCACGACCGGCAACAATCACCATACGATCATGCAGTTCAAGGGTGAGTGGTATCTCTTCTATCATGCGCAGTATTTGCAGGACAACATGGGCCTGAAGGACTGCGGCTACAGAAGCACCCACATCGACAAGATCACCATGAATTCCGACGGCACGATGCAGCAGGTCAAGGGCACCAAGACCGGCGTTTCGCAGATCAAGTCCCTCGATCCGTTCACGACCGTCCGCGCAGCGACCTTCTCGCATGAGGGCGGCATCCAGATCGCGGGCAGCGGCAATTCGACCGTCACTGCTGAAAAGGGCGACTGGTTCCGCGTGACCGGCGCTGACTGCAAGTCCGCTTCGGCGATCACCGTCAAGGCATCCGCACAGAGCGGCGGCATCATCAAGGTCTGCACCGGCAGCGCTTCCGGCACACCGGTCGCATATATCGAGATCCCCTCCGGCGGCTCGATGCAGGAGATCACGGCGCCTGTCGCCGGCCTCTCCGGCAAGACGAATCTCTACTTTGTCTTCAACAATAATATCAGCATGGACAGCTGGGTACTCAGCTGACCGTGGACAGCTGGTCCCTCAGCTGACCGGACAGCAGGTCTCTCAGCTGACCGGACAGCCGGTTTCTGATCCGGCACAAACAAAATGAAATACGCCTGCGGGATCCTGCCCCTTCGGGATCCCGCAGGCGTATGATTTTTTGCTCTGCAAATGTCTTATCCGCCGGTGTTACTCCGCATTCTTCAGCGCAAGCACCTTCGGAATATGCTTGATGCGGATGAAATCGAACACGGTGATGACAAGATATGCGACAGTGACAAGAACAAATTCCTTGACAAAGCCCTCCGGCTTCATGATGAATGCGAAATAGCCGCCGAGCTTCTGGAGCATGATGCCCCAGAACATCTTCATCAGCAGATAGCCGAGCGCCATTGCTGCAAACTCTGAAATGA
>DGSY01000036.1 GCA_002394125.1 Ruminococcus sp. UBA4350 | reverse complement strand
AAATTCTCATCAAAGGTCACGGCGAAGATCTTGTCATAAAAGAGCAGATACACCAGAATGACGCATATGCTGAGGATCACACAGAAGATCACATCGCCGCGTGACATCGCAAGAATACTGCCGAACATATAGTGGCTGACATCGGTCATCAGATTCGCCTTTGATGACGCAAAGATACCGATCGCAAGTGCGGAGGTCGAAAAGAGCGCGATCGCCGTATCACCGCCCAGTCTGCTGTTTTCGGAGAGCCGCAGCAGGATATAGGCCGCGAGAATGACAATCGGGATCGTCACTTTCATCGGCGCCCAGCCGAGCGCCGCCGCCACACAAAGCGTACCGTAGCCGACATGAGACAGGCCGTCGCCGATCATGGAACATCGCTTCAGAACCAGACTGACACCGAGCAGGCTTGCGCACAGGCTGACCGCGACACCGGCGATCAGCGCCGGCAGCAGGATGACTGATACATATTCCGGCGTCAGGATATCAGAAAGATTATGCATTTTCCGGCGCCTCCTTCTGCGGATGCGTATGGCCATGATCGTGGCACTGACTGCATTCCTCCGGCTGGATCGTATCGCCGAGAAACCGCCTGCCGACAGCGCTTTTCTCATAATCCGCACAGCTCCCGAAGAAGCTCTCATTCTTTCCGATATGCAGAATATTTTTCGCATGGCGCACCGCGCATTCCACATCATGCGTGACCATGATAACCGCGATCCCGTGCGCATCATGGATATGCTGCAAAATGCTGTAAAGCTCGCTCGCGACCAGCGGATCCAGACCGGTCAGCGGCTCATCGAGCAGCAGCAGCTTTTTTGTCGCACAGAGCGCCCGCGCCAGCAGGACGCGCTGCTGCTGACCGCCGGAAAGCTCGCGGTAGCAGCGCTTCGCCAGCGATGTGATATTCAGACATTCCATTTGCTCGGCAGCGCGTGCCTTTTCCGCCTTCGTATAAAACGGGTGGATCGCACGGCCGTTCAGACAGCCCGACAGCACGACCTCCTCGACCGATGCCGGAAACGCCCGCTGGATCATGCTCTGCTGCGGCAGATAGCCGATCTCGTTCCGTTTCAGGCCGTCGCCGAACTGCATTTTTCCGCCGTCCAGCGCTTTCAGTCCGAGCAGACATTTCACGAGCGTACTCTTGCCGGAGCCGTTCTCGCCGACAATGCAAAGATAATCGTCCTTCTCCACGCGGAAGCTCAGATTCTTCTGCACAGTCAGGGATTCGTAGCGCAGGACGAGATTTTCACAGGTAATATAGGCCATTCAGCTCAGAGCCTCCTCGATCGCATCGAGATTTTCCCGCATCAGCGCCTGATAATGCATACCGGCATCAAAATCGACACGCGAAACATTGTTGCAGGATTGCAGCATCAGCGCCTGCGCACCGGTTGCATTGCAGACGGCATCGGCGATCTTCTCCGATGAATTTTCCAGATAGAACACCGTCCCGATATTCAGATCCTTTGTCTTGTTGATGAGGAACGAAAGCGTCGCGGCAGAGACATCCGTATCACTGCTGCATCCCGCAAATGCCGCATAATACTTCCAGCCGTAGGCTTCGGTCAGATAGCGGAACGGGAAGCGGTCGGCAAAGATCAGCGTATCATTCTTCGCATTCTCGCTGATCTCCTTTGCGCGGGCATCCAGCGCCAGCAGTTCATTATGCACACGGTCATAGGCCGCGTCGCAGTGCTCCTTTTCATCCGGCGCGATCTGGTTCATCGAATCATGGATCGCGCTCAGCATTGCATCGGCATTCAGCGGCGCCGTCCAGATATGCTCATCGGTCTCCGTTTCGCCCTCCGGCTCATCCTCCGCCTGCATTCCCTCGACGGTCTCCTCATTGAGCAGCGTCACGCAGTCGAACATCTTGAGATTCGGCTTCTTCTGACGGCTGCTGTCGATGAGCTTCTGCGCCCACTGCTCCGAGACGCCGCCGATATACACAAACAGATCGCAGCTCTGCACGGCAGCAGCATCGGCGGGGCTGGGATCATAGGAATGCGACTCGCCGCCCGGCGTCAGCAGCATTTTCACCTCGACGGGCTGCTCATATTCCGCCGTGAGCTGCTTCACAAAATCGTATGTGGTATAGACAGTCGTGACGATCGTCAGCGGCTTGTCTCCGCCGCAGCCGGTCATGCTGCCCGCACCCAGAAGCATTGCCGCCGCAAGCGCAGTCAGCTTAAAGATTCTCTGTTTCATTTTTCTCTGTTCCTTCCTTTTGTTCGTTCAGTGCCGCGCAATCCGCGCAGATGCCGTAAAAAACCGTCCGCGCCGGATCAATGCAGAATCCGTGTTCGGATGCAACGTGCGCGGCGATCTCCTGCAAATGGTCGCAGTTGAGATGAAAGAGCGTCCCGCATTCCGTGCATTTCAGATGAAAATGATGCCGGCACACCCCTGCCGCGCCGTCCGTTCCGGCATACTGCCAGCAGGCGCTCCCGCGGTCATCGAGCGCATAGCGGCGGACAAGTCCCTCCGCTTCGAGCTTTTCGAGCTGCCGGTAGACCGTCGCTGCACCGATCGGCGCTCCGCCGGTGCTGAGCGCGATCAGAAGATCGGCTGCCGTGATATGATCTGCGCTGTGCGCTGCGAGATACTCCAGCACACGCGCCTTATGCTTTGTCTGATATCCGCCTCCGCGCGGCATGATCCGCACCTCCAAACCTGAAAATGATAACCGGTTTCGATTTCATCACTATTATATCATATATAGAAAGATTTGTCAAGGCGTTGTGAATCTGATAAAAAAAGGAGGGAACCAAAGCGCTCCCTCCTCTTGTTCAATGATCTTTCAGATACTGCAATGCGTATTCCAGCTCGTAGTCCTTCCGGTCGCGGAAGATTCTCATTGCCGCATCCATATCCAGCGGGATCCTGACCCCGACCGGATTCCGGCTGACGCGGTCGGCGCGGGTGTCGATATTCGGCTCGCCGTCTTCATTCAGACAGAGCCCGCGCGGATAGAGGATCTGCACCAGATCGTCCGTCAGCATGATGTTCCCTCCGGTCTCCTGCCCGCAGCCGACCGGATCTGTCATGCCCATAACCGTGACATTCGGCAGCCGTGAAAGATAATATGCCGTGCCGTCACCGGCGCTCTCACAGCTGTAATTTGCCAGCACCGCGACTTTCAGATATGCAAATTCTCCGTCGCCGGTGATCCGGTGATCGGACACGCATTTGTATTCCCCGTCTTTGTAAACGGCGAGGCCCTGCCCGTACCAGTCATCCTCCGTCAGCAGCGAAACGAGTGCCATTCCGACCTCATGCATACCGCCGTCGTTTTCGCGCAGGTCGATCACCAGCGATTCCATTCCCTGCGCTTTCAGATCCCGCAGCTTTTCACGCAGCATTTCCCGCGTCCATTTGTCATCGCCGCGCAGATAGCTGAGCAGCTCCTGAAACGGATTCCCTGTGCGTTCTGCAAACATCATCAGATATCCGCATTTCTCATCGAGCATCTTTGTGCTGAAATTGTCAACATCCTCATCGGGATCACCGCCGTATGCCAATAGATCCAGTGTCTCCCGGATCGAATGCTTCTCGCCGAGATCATCAAGCGTCACGGTCTGTTCGCTGCCGCTGCTGTCCAGAAATGTGACCGTGACAGTTTCCCCGCCGACACCGGAAAGATTCACCGTGCGCAGCAGATCGTCATTCTCCTTCACGGGGCTTCCGCTCTCACGGGTATCCTCTTTCACTGCCTGTGCGACCGGCTTGCCGTTCCATTTTGTGATGACCGTACCCTCCGTGATGCCTTTCTTCTGCACCTCGTCAGACGTGCAGACGGCAATGACCTCGCCGCTGCTGAGCGGGATCAGTCCGAGGCCGTATTCATGCTGCCGATATTGGGATCTGCTCATATCAATCTCCGATGAATGCCCCCAGTCGACATGACCGTCATGCAGCTCCAATGTAAAATCTGCAACGGCATCCACAAATGCAGCCGGATCTTCATCCTTCTCCGCTGCCTCGATCAACGGAAGATATTTTGCCTCCAGTGCATCAAAATCGACGCCCTTCCATTCCTTCAGGACATAATATCTGTCCAGCTCGCGCACCGCCGCACGAAAGGATTCCGTATAGCTTTTGTTCGTCAGGAATGTGACGGACGGCGACAAGGCCGTGAATAATACACTGAAAATAACCGTCAGCAGTCCGGTAATGACCATGAAAATACGGTAGCCGGTTTTCCGCTTTGCAAGGAGCATCGGAACGATGCTGATGAAAGCAATCAGATAAATTCCGATGAAAACACCGGTATGATCCCAGTTCGGACAGACATAAATGAACAGATGCAGAATGCCGGTCAGCAGCGGAATCAGCGCGAGCCTCCGCCAGAGCGTGAGTTTTTTCGGATCATCCCGCCAGACATGATGCAGGATCGCCAGCGCGAGCATCTCAAGCAGCAGCACCGCCGTCCAGATCAGCGTTGCCTGATTCTTCGTGCTGTACCAATGGCGCACCGATCCCCAAAAAGTATGCAGATCCATTGTTTCCCTCGCTTTCCGTTATGCCGTTTCGTCAACCCTGCAATATTGCAGAAAAACCGTCGCAGCGACTCCGCCGCAGATATGCATCCGAATCTTCACGCCGAGCTTTTCAAAGCGCAGGCGGCTGACGATCTCGCTGCCGTCGGTTTGCAGTCCGCCGTAACCGACGAATGCACCGCAGGGCTTGATATGATTATCCCATAAATGTCCGATGAATTCCGGCGGCATCGTTTTCATCTCACCGTCAAGGTACTGCGGCAGCTCCGCAAATCTGCGCTCCGCAAGCAGCCTTGTCACCGTTTCGGCAATACGCAGATTCTCCGGATCATCGACCGGCTGATGCAGCTTTTTCTCTGCATCATAGATATTTTCGCCCTTCTCCGCCGCGGTCAGCACCACATGAAGCATTCGGATCCGATCATCCAGTGCAGCCATTTCTGCGGATAATTCCGCGCTCTTTCCGCGGATCATTTCCGCTGCGGTCTCATCGCTGACAACCGCGCTTTTTATCTCGTCAAGCGAAAGCCCCAGCTTCCGCAGGAACCGGATCTTCCGCAGCCTTTCGATGTTTTCACCGTCAAGCCTGCGCAGTGCATTTTTATTCTCGTGTTTCGTCACGATCAGACCGAGCTGCTCGTAATAGCGGATCGTGCGAGAGGTCAGGCCGAGCATTTTGCAGACTTCATTGATCGTTTTCAGTTCGTGCATGGTATCACCTCCGGCTCTCTCATTATATCACTTGACGCTGCGTCAATGTCAAGCGTTTTGCTAAATAAATATATTCAAATCGTAAGTGCATTCCGCACGGATATTCCGTCACTATGCACAAAACCGGCAGAGGTCTCCCCCTGCCGGTTCCTTCCATGATGTGTTACGCCTCCAGTCCTGCCAGCCGCAGGATATCCGCCTTCTGTTCGCGGTCATAGAGGAATACATAGAAGATGTCGCCGTATTTCGGCGTATGCACCAGATGCCCGATATCGTCGATCATCTTGACCCTGCCGGACTTCGTGATGATGCGGTAGCGGACGTAATCCAGCCCGAACGGATTCGAGTCGATCTGCTTTTTGATAGACGCCTCGACCGCGTCGAGATCGTCCGGATGCACGATATTTTTGAAGCTGTCGCCGCTGAATGACAGCAGCTCCTCCATCGAATCACACTCGAACAGATCATAGAGCTGATCATTCGCAAAGAGGATCTCCTCTTTCTCGTCCGCCTTATAAACGAGGATCGCGCCCGGAATGCCCGAGACGATATCCGCAAGCTGAAAGCTGAGCTGTGTCCGTTTTTGCAGCAGCAGATCGGGCGTATATTGCAGATAGGAATTGCGGTGATGCATCTTGACCGTATACATCGCAACATCCGCCTTCATTGCAAGATCGTGATATTCGCGCCCCTGCTCCGGATACATCGCAAAGCCGACGGAATAGGTGCACGGATATGCGCGGCCCTGATATTGGATCGAATGATCCGCACGGGAGAAATTGCCAACCTCCTCGCGCGCCTCTGCCTCGGTGCGGTGCTTCAGCAGCACCAGAAATTCATCGCCGCCGTTGCGGATGATCACGCTGTCTCTGCCGAAATACTGCTCCAGCTGCCGCGCCGTTCCGCGCAGCACAACATCGCCGACCTCGTGGCCGTACTGGTCATTGAACCGCTTGAAATGGTCGATATCCAGCAGCACGATCGCCGCGCTGTCCTGCGGATAGTTTTTCAGATATTCGAGGACGAGCAGATCACCGGCATTGCGGTTGTAGAGATTCGTCAGGCCGTCGAACTCCACGCGCCGCAGCAGCTTGATATCGGTATCATGCACATCGGTCACGTCACAGATCAGGAACAGTCCGCAGATGCGGTCGTCCCGTTCTTCGAGGTCGCAGCAGATCTGCTTCTTGCCGGGAATCCCGCCGACTTTGCAGGTGAACAGGAATTGCCGGAAGCGGCTGCCGATCCGGTATTCCTCGATCAGAGATCCTGCCGTCAGGCGATTCCCGATATCGCTGCTGCACTGTTCGTCCATACAGTGCGTCATCAGTTCAAGGATCTGCGAATAATGCCGTAGTGCAGATACATCTGCCATGCTCTGCATTTTGCTTTCCGGATGCAGAGAAAGAAGGGTATCATCGGTCAGGTCAGCATAGAAATAGGTCGATTTTTCGAGCAGCCGGTCAATATCGGGAAAGCCGAGGAATGCGGCAAAGCTCCTGCCGGCCAGCCGGCAGAGCGATTCTTTGCTGATACAATTCGGATCTGACATAATGTCCCCCTTCGGTTAATTCTTCAGTTTTCGTTTCAGAAGTGTCAGATCCCGGCTGTCGAGGATGCCGTCGCCGTTTATGTCAGCAGCGGCGGGCGCATTCAGATTCGTGTCCTTCGTCAGCAGCCAGCGCAGAAGTGCCGCTGCACCGGCGTTTTCATCCGCTTCCGGTGCGGGATAGCCGTAAAGCGCCAGCTCATTCAGATCGCCGCCGCCCTTGACGATATACAGCAGATCGGTCGGCGCGGAGGGATCCGCCGGACACAGGCTCTTGGCCATATATGAGCCGAGATCCGATGACCAGAGCAGCGTATCGGTATGCGCATCGTAGATCTCAATGCTGCCGCTGCCGTAGGTATCATACACGCCGAAGCCGTCCAGCACATAGGGCTGACCGAGACTGACATAGCAGCTGATGCCGCTGCTGCGGACATTCGTTTCCGGCGCGGCCAGATCAGCCGTATCGCCGTAGATGAATTCCGGCATCGTCGCCGGCTCATCGAACATCCGGTAGAACTGATCGAGCTTTGTGTCCTTCGGCGCGGCGGAAAGATCGCAGGTCTCACCGGAGAAATCCTCCGTCAGCGAGAGCATCGCCGGCCTGATATATCTGCCCCTGCCGTTGATGATCTGCTTTTCCGATGCCGAAACGGTCAGGAACAACGGTGTCTCGCTGACATCGACCGTGACCTTGCCGCTTTTCGGAGTCAGCGCGGATGTGACGCCCTCGGCGTATGTTCCCGGAACGGTCAGATACACATTCGCATCCGCGGGAACGGTCACCGCATAATTCTTCTTCACTGCGCCGGTATTCGTCGGCAGCCAGAGACAGTACACGCTGTCGCCGGTTTTGTTGTTGATGAAGAAATACCGCTTCACGCCGTCACCGGTCTTTTCCGCTTCGTCCATGTCAGCGGCAAAGACGCAGTCTTTGAGGACATTCGTCATGCAGGAAACATAATACCACGCGGGCTTTTTGCTCCAGCTGCCCTTCTGCGTGACCAGTCCGGAATTATAGTATACGCCCTCGCCCTCGTCGCGGAGCTGGAATTTCGTCATGCGGTCAACGCCCGCGCCGATCGCCGTCAGATAGGTTCTCGCAACGCGCTGCGCATATTTCAGCTGATAGGCTTCATTGTCGTGATTGTCCACGCCCTCGGTCTCGCAGTCCGACATCGGGATTTCAAATTCCGAGATCCACAGCGCAGTCCCCGGTGCATTTTCGGCGATCCAGCTTTGCAGCTCGCGGATGCGGCCGACCATGCCGGAATCCTCCGGATTGAATGTATCCGGCCCGAGATGCACATTGATGATATCGACTGCGAATCTGCCGTCGGTGCGGTTATAATCGAACCACATTTTCATCTCGGACAGATAGTCGAGAATGGATGCCGTCATCAGCAGACCGCCGACCGCAAGCTGAAAATCGGGATCCGCTTTATGCACACCTGCATTCTTGATCGTGCCCTCGTGTCCGTCGAAATCTGCGGAGCACATCGCGGCCAGCTCATAAGGCGTGAAATAATTCGCCTTGCCGCTCCATGTTTTGTTCGGCTCATTGCAGTTTTCGAGCGCCTGCAAAAGACCGAGCGCGGTCTTCGGCTCCGAGCCGTCCGCGACATTCAGCGTTTTCGGATCCACATCGGGATTGCTGCCGTACCGCGCCGCGACCTGATACATCGCCTGCCCGTGAACCGCATAGCTTTTTGCATCCGTCGTATCGGCACCCTTTGCGACAGGGATCTCCGGCGGCTTTTCTCCGGAGATCGCGGCACTGCCGCCCTGAAAGCAGGGTATGATGCTGATATCCCGTGCGTGCATCGCGCCGTAAAAGCTGTCCATATCGCCCCATGTGCCCTGCGTGAATTTCACCTTTCCGGCATCGTCGAGCAGCCAGCTCAGATTGTGGTATTCCCGCACATTGCCGCCCGCCGAGATCGCGGTCATCGGATCGTCGATGAATGCATTGAAGCCGATCTGCTGCGCGGCGGAAATTTGTATTTTATTGCTGCCGGATGGTTTTGCGGCGGTCTTTTTCTTCTGCGCATCGGACTGCTCCGAGACCATATAGCCGTAGATCGCAAGCTCCGATACGCCGCTGTCTCCGCAGGGCGTTGAAAACCGCAGATACCGTGTTTCACCCGCATCGAGCTTCAGCCCGCGCCAGACCTGATACTGATCGGTCTCAAAGCTGCCGATCTCCGTCCAGTCAAACGGCGTTCCGGCTTCGATTTTCCATGTCTGTGCGCCGTTCGTATCGAGGAAGCAGATGCCGCTGATATGATAGTTCGCGCCCATGTCGATGAGGAATGCATCCTCGCCGAATTCAGACTGCCAGTTCGGTTTCCAGTTTTTGCTGCGCTGTGTCGCATCCCAGAGTGCTGCATCGACACGCGGGCTTTCAAACGATGCCGGCACCTTGTCCTGAGCGTCGAACAGGACGCTCGCCGCATTCAGATAATCCGCGCCGATGTAGACCAGATTTTCGTCCATGATGCGGAAGCCGGAGGTGTCGAGCAATGCGGTCTCCGGCGCCGCAGAAACAGTCGGCGCAGCGCCCGCCGCCATTGCAGATGCCAGAAGAATGCACAGAATCTTTTTTGTCACAGGAATTCCCCCTTGTCAGTTCTCTTTCTTTCATTATAACCCATTTTTTCTGTTTCGTCAATAGAATTTCATACGATTTCACATATTTCAACCTATTGACAATCATACGCTTTTATAATATAATAGAGTCAAGCTGAACCGCTCGATTTTATAAGGATATTGCCAAGAACGGAGGGAGACATATTCATGTTTGAAGGACATTTCGGATGGATCATCGGTGCAGCCATGCTGCCGGTATTTCTCTGGCTCATCATCACCGCACGCGGCTTCCTGCGCTCGGAGCGCGGAACGCCTGCACGCCGCAGATACGGCATTGCGCTGTGCATCCTCGGCGCGGTCGGTGTTCTGATCGCAATTCAGCTGATCGTCAGAACGGTTCGCTGGGGCATCGGTCTGGTCATCGAGGAGTCCATTCTTCTGACACTGTTTCTCGGATTCCCGCTGACGGCGGTTTCGATCTTCTTTCCGGCGCTCATCCGCTATAAGCGCAGCCCGAAGGACGCACCGGAGCGGCAGCATCACAAACGCACATTCATCATTTCCGGCATCATCGCTGCCATCCTGACCGCTGCGGCCGTCACGCTGTTCATCATCGCTGCGATCGGCATTGCTCATATGTGAGAGGTGACATCATGAAGGACAAAACATTCAGCCGGCTGCTTGCCGTCATTCTGATCCTCGGCTGCATCAGCGTCATCGCGCTGCTCGTGTATACCGTGCTGCTGAAGCAGGATGTTTCGGTCATCTCATATATTGCGAACGGACGGTGATGCGCTGTGAAGAAGCTGACAAAACAGATTGCCGCACTCACGGGCATCGCGCTGTTGTTCGCGGGATTCGACACGGCATTTTATTTCACGGTGACGCGCCGGTTCCGCAACAGCACCAGTCCGGAAATGCAGGCGAAGTCGATCGAGGTCTCACGCTATCTGCCGTTCGATCCGGATTCGGAGATCGTGAAAACCGATGCGCCGAAGCTCTCCGGCGATATTCCGGTCATTGACGGCGCGGCGGCGCTGCTGCCTGTGTATTCGGCATTTGTTCACGCAGTCTATCCGGAGGACTCCGTTCACTTCGACGGCGAAAACTACACGCCCGAAAGCGCGATGCAGTACACCAATACACGCGGCGCCTATCAGTCGCTCGCGGACGGCACGGCAGATATCATACTGTGCGCAAAGCCCTCCGCCGAGCAAAAGGCATATGCAGAGGAAAAGGGCTGCGAGCTTGTCTATGTGCCTGTGGCGCGGGAGGCGTTCGTGTTCATCGTCAATCAGAATAATCCTGTGGACGGTCTGACGGCAGAGCAGATCCGCGGCATCTATTCCGGCGAGATCAGATACTGGTCGGAGGTCGGCGGCGCGCATATCCCGATCGACGCGGTGCAGCGCAATCCCGGCAGCGGCAGTCAGACGACCATGCTCACTTTCATGGGCGATACGCCGATGAAGCGCGATCCGTTCAGCTTTTTCGGCAGCTCGATCGGCTATTCATTCCGGTATTATGTTGAGGGGATCGTCGAAAACGGCGGTGTGAAGATGCTGTCCGTGAACGGCGTCTATCCCGACCCGGCGCATATCGCAGACGGCAGCTATCCGGTCACGGGCGATGTGCTGGCCGTCTATGATGCGCATAACGATAATCCGAATATCCCGCTTCTGCTGGATTTTATGCAGAGCGAGACCGGACAGCGCATCATTGCGGAAAGCGGTTATTCTCCGCTTTCAGCTCCGGCCGCTCCGGAGTAGGACGGATGGCATTGCACCGGCCGGAGAGGTGGATGAATCAGGGAGTTTTAGAAGTAAGCTTGATTTTTAGTTTTTGTATTCAGCGGTTCAAAAGATCGGTGAATGGGGGAAGACACCCCCTTCGGGGTTTCTTCCCCCAAGACCCCTTTTTCCTCGCTTTCGGAACGCTGGGGGGAGTT
>DGSY01000099.1 GCA_002394125.1 Ruminococcus sp. UBA4350 | reverse complement strand
GATATTTTTCCTCCATGAAATACCACGGCCTGCCGTTTCGCAGAATATAAAGCCTGCCGCCCTCGCCGCGTGCCGCTTCGGTCACAAGACAGCGCTTGCCCGGGATCCCGATCGTCGTGGGATGATATTGCAGCATCTCCGGATTGCCGAGCCGGACACCCTGCGCAAAAACTGCCGCCGTCACATCGCCGCTGTTCTGTGAGGTACCGGTCGTCATGCCCGGAAATACGCCGTTCATTCCGCCGCTGCAAAGGATCACCGACCCGAAATGATCGGTCAGCGCTCCGGTATATGCATCGCGGATGCGCACCCCGCGGCAGCTTTGTTCCTCGGTCAGCAGCCGGATAAACGCATGATGCGGAAACCGGCGTATCAGCCCTGCCGCTTCATGCTTTCGTGCTTCCTGAATCAGTGCCGTCATTATGATCTTGCCGGTGCTGCTGAATGCATAAGCCGTTCGCTTTTTCTTCTGTCCGCCGAAATTCCGCAGAACCGGCACGCCGTTTTTCATATGGAACGGAACACCCAGCGCGATCAGCCGGCGCAGGATGCCGGGCGCTGCTTCCGTCAGATTCCGGACGGCATTTTCATCGGCCAGATAACCGCCGCCTCGCATCGTATCCGCAAAATGCAGCGCGGGCGCATCGCCCTCCCCCATCGAATCCAGTGCCGCATTGATGCCGCCCTCCGCCAGCACGGACTGTGCGCGTTCGGACGGCTGTAAGGAAAACAAATTGCACGGGATATTCCGCTCCGCGAGATGAATCGCTGCGGACAGTCCCGCGAGCCCTGCTCCGATAATCTGGATCATGCCGCACCTCCTTCAGATTTGCTGCCAGCGGAGAAAATAGATCAGAAATGCGGCACCGCAAAAGCAGAGTATCACCGATAAAATCAGCAGAATATCCGTGAAGAACTCGCGGAATCCGCGCACACCGAGCGCCAGCATCAGCGGCCTGATATTGGTCAGCACATGAACCGCGATAGAAAGCACAAGAAGCATCTGTGAAATCAGCTGCGCGGTGCCGAACGGATTCAGCCGGTAGACGCCGCCCTCCGAGCTGCCGAGAAAGATCACGATATGTGACAGGATCAGCAGCATGACGGCAAATCCGCTGATGCGCCGCACCCGGAACATTCTGTTTTCCTTGCGGTAAACAGTGCCGGCCTTTTTCTGCGCGGAGAGCGTCTGCACCGTCAGGATGACGCCAAGCAGCGCATGAACGGCGATCAGACAAACCATCACCCATGAAAGGACTGTCAGGATGCTGCCTCCGCCGCTCAGAATGCCGGAAAGCTGAAAGCCGCCGATGACTGCATGGAGCAGAAACAGGACGAGAATGCCCATGCTCAGAACTGCATTCCATTTTCTCATTTTGCCGCCTCCGATACATACAGCACCCTGATATTGTCCATGCCGTAAATTCTTTCCGCTGCATAATGCTCCGCAAATTCCGCCGAGAGAATCACTGTATCAAAGAGACCGTGCTCCGCTTTGGAAAGCAGCAGCGTGCCGTCGATCTTCCGCAGCTGCATCTGGTTTTCCGGCAGCCGCGAACGGCAGCTCTCCGCCATTTCGCAGCCGCCGGCATCATTTGCGGCAGCCATACATGAAATATCCTCAAAGATCACGGGCGCATCCTTTCCGGTGAAGAAGGTCTCCCAAAGCGCCAGATTCTCTGCATCCGGATGCTTCTCCGTATTCATGAGAACAACATAATTGCCGGAGGGCTGATCCAGAATCACGGATGCACTTGAAACCGCATCCGGTGCTTTGCCGATGATCTGCCGGAATGTATCCGAGCAAAGGAACGGGATCCCAAGCACCGCAAACAGCACCGCGCAGTCCGTCAAAAGATGTCTGACCGTCCGCATCGGTTTACTGCTCGGCCTGCTTCAGCGCAAGCTGAACAGCCTCCTTGAATTCTCCGAAATTGATCGTTGCGCCGCTGATCGCATCGACATCCTTGATATTGCCGGAGGAGACCAGCGCCTTTGCATATTGGTCGCAGGCGCCGACCGCCTTCTGCGCCTTGTTGTAAAAATCCTTGTTTGCGATCTCGCCGTTTTCCTTGCCGTATTCGGTATCCTTGAGCGTACCGTCCAGCTCATAGGTTTTGAATTCGCATTCCGTGATCTTGTTGTCCTTGATCGTCAGTGTCACAACGCCGTATCCGTTGCCGGAATCGTCGTTCTCGTCCTCATTGTGATATTCCGTGCTCTGTGCCGTATAAGTCCCGTCAGCGTAATTTTTCGCGCCGCATCCGCTGAGCATTGCACAGCACAGGACGAAAGCCGTCAGCATTTTCCTGTTCATTGCAGTACCTCACTGAAACCGGATCTTTCCGGTGAAATTCTCGTTGACAACTTCCTTTGCGAGCTTGCCGCTGCGGAGTACAAGTGTCCGCTGCGCAACCTCCGCGACCTCCGGATCATGCGTGACAACGATCAGCGTTGTGCCTTCATCGTGGAGCTTGTGGAACAGATCGACGACGATTTCCTCATTTGCTTCATCCAGATTGCCGGTCGGTTCGTCCGCAAGAACGATCTCCGGCGAATTGATGAGCGCCCGCGCAACACAGACTCTCTGCTGCTCGCCGCCCGAAAGCTGACTCGGCAGATGCTTTGCGCGGTCGGCAAGCCCGACGCGCTCCAGCGCCTCCATTGCTTCCTTTTCGTCCGGCAGGCTGTGATAATACTGCGCCAGCATGACATTTTCCAGCGCCGTCAGATAGTTGACCAGATGAAACTGCTGAAAGATCAGGCCGATCTTGTCACGGCGGATCGTGGTCAGCGCCTTTGTGCTTTCCTTTGCGATATCCACGCCGTCCAGCAGCACCTCGCCCTTTGTCGGCTTATCCATGCAGCCGATAATGTTCATCATCGTGCTTTTGCCGGAGCCGGAGGGTCCCATGATCGAGACCCATTCGCCCTTGTTGACCGTCAGGCTGACCTGATCCAGTGCGTGCAGCTCGCCGTAGATCTTGGAGACATTTTTCAATTCAAGTAAACTCATATTTCACACTCCTTATTCGCCCTTGAGTACCAGTGCGGGATCAATTTCCGTCGCGCTGCGGATCGGGAGCAGACTGGAAAGCCCCGTCACGGCGACAGATACCAGAATCGTCACCGGCACAAGCCAGAATTTGAACCGGATCGCACTGCTGAACACATTGATGCTGACCTGCTGTGCAAAAATGAATCCCAGCACCGAACCGAGAATGCCGCCCAGCAGACCGA
>DGSY01000118.1 GCA_002394125.1 Ruminococcus sp. UBA4350 | reverse complement strand
GGCTCTGCCTCTGGACTCCGCAAGCTTTTTGAAAAAAGCTTGACCAAAAACTTTGGATGACATCGCCGGAAGCGTAATAAAAACCTCTCTAATTGGCCACCCCAGTAACTGCGCATATATGCATCCGAAATAATATTAAGAAGCCCGGCCGTCTGTGAACGGTCGGGTATCTTATTGCTGCGTCAGTCTGTATTCGCATCATGCTGCCGGAATGCCGACGGCGAAACGCCGGTCTTATCCCGGAACTGCCGCATGAAATGTGTCGCATTCTGATAACCGCAGGATGCCGCGACCTCGCTGATCCGCAGATCGGTCTCCTGCAAAAGCCGCTTCGCCATTTCGATCCGCGCATCAATCAGATCGTCCTTGAAGCTGATCCCGAAATGCTCCTTATAGAGCTTCTGCACATAGCTCTTGCTGATATTCAGCCGCCGCGACAGCTCGCCGAGCGTCCAGTTCAGCTCCGGCGCCCTGTGGATCTCCCGCCGCAGCCGCCGGAACTGTCCGACGCCCGTGAAGCGGTTTTCCTTCGGCTGATGTACATTCAGCGCATCCCAGAGCGCAGAGAGACACTGCGCCGCCGGTGCGGTCACTTCCCCGCAGACATAATACGGCTCCGGCAGAAATGCCGCCGCCGTGCCCTCCTGCATCTTGCGGATCATCACCTCAAGCTGCATCATCATTTCCTCCGCGAACTGCGCCGGCGCTGTCCGTTCGGCGAGCGGAAATACGATCGCAAAGGTCTGCTTGTCAAGACGGGCGGTTTGCAGCCTGCGGCCGGAGAGCAGCCGGATCGCATTGGCCAGCAGCAGCTCCGACTGGATCACGCGGTCGGAAAGATGCCCGCCGCCGCTCTCCTGTGTATTCGCATAGAGCTTCGCGATCGTGACAATCATCATGCCGTTCTGCGTACCGGCCTGCTCCTGCTTTTCGAGATATTGCAGCAGGCCTTTCTTGCTGAGCATATCCGTCATCTTGTCATAGAGCGATGCTTCCTCGATTTTCCTTTGCAGATATTCTGCATAGCGCTTATGCCGCAGCATCCGCAGGCCGTTCGCCGCCGCGCTCATCAGATTGAACAGCAGAATGGAGATCGTGAAATCCGCCGCGTTTTCATAGGCAAAACCGCAGTAGCCGAAAACCTGCGCAGAGGCGTGCAGCGAGAGCAGATAGAGCAGCGTCGGCGGATGCGGCTGCGCCAGCATCGGAACGCAGTCGGCAGTCGGAAAAAGACCGTACTGCACGCCGTCCTGCCATGCGCTTTTCGAGAGGATACAGAGCATCTGCTTCGGGTAGGCGCTCTTGCGGATGAGATCGGGATGTTCCGGCTCGCCGTCCCAGTCGGGGTACAGACACCAGTGCATCGACCGGAAATTTTTCAGATTATGGGCGGTCTGGTCGATCAGCGCGACCAGCTCCGTCAGCGATTCGACACTGGACGCCCGCGTGATGAAATCGGAGTTAATGCGCATTTCAAACATCTCATTCGCTTCGGCCTCATCCCGGATGAATTCCTGCACCAGCAGCGCGGCTTCCTCGTAGCCCTTCATGCGCTCGACGCAGCCGCAGCTGCCGCCGTAAAGGATATGCAGCCCGTCATCGGTATGCGGAACGGGGGAAATGCCGATCTGTGCGAGCAGCTTTTCCGCGCCGCGCCGTCCCAGCTCGCGCATTCCGCCGCTGACAGTCGTGATCGAGGGGAAATGTGACAGTGCCGAAAGATGCCCGTCGTAGCCGGTGACGATGATATCCTCCGGCACGGCAAGCCCGCCCTTTTGCAGCGTATCGCAGAGGTGAACGGCCATCATGTCGCTGGCGCAGATGATCGCATCCGGCATCGGCCGCTCATGCTGCAAAATTGCATTGCCGAGCCGGATCGCGCTGCCCTTCCAGAAATCGCCGTATTCGATCTCGTATTCGCAGGAATGCGCTTTGACGGCGCGGAGGAATCCGGACAGCCGCTGCTGTGAATCCGCGTTTTCCTGATAGCCGGCGAGAAACAGCAGCTTCCGGCAGTGATGCCGCGCAATGACATGATCGGTCACGGTACGGATCGCTTCGTCCTGCGGAATGCTGACCGTCTCATAGCCGAGCGCCGTGCCGCCGAGATCGACACAGGGAATGCCGGCGGCGCGGATGCGCTCGGAGATCATGCTGCGGACAGTTTCCTTGATGAAATACTGCGAGGCGAACAGAACACCGTCCAGCCGGACACGCTCCAGCAGGGAATAGATCTGCTCCTCGCCCTCCATGATCTCGCTCTGAATGTGGAAATCCAGACCGTTTGTAGCAGTCGTGAAAACGATCACATCGCAGTCTGCTGCGGCGGCGCATTTGAAAATGCCGTCGAGCAGCTCGCTTTGCAGATTGTCAGTGATCGCCGGTATTACAACACCGATCCGTTTCATAAGATCACCCCTTTTCGGATTGCTTCATGAATAAAGTATACACGACTGCGGCGGGGATGTCAATATGATATTCTGCATTATGTCAGTCAAATTGTGCAAACTGTGATTGCAATACGGCATTTTCTGTGCTATGATGAAAGCAGAGAATGAAAAACTGTACGAGGTGAACAGAATGCGAAAGAGGGTATCCGTTTTGATCTCGGCACTGACAGCCGGTCTGACGGCAATCGGCTGCGGGATGCTGCCGCAGGACTCCGGCACGATCAATGCCGCAGAGAACGGCAAAAAGCTGATCGCGCTGACCTTTGACGACGGGCCGAATACCACGACAACCAATGATGTGCTTGATCTGCTGGCAGAATACGATGCAAAGGCATCCTTCTTCCTGATCGGCGACAATATCAATTCCGCGAGCGCGGCTTCCGTCAAGCGGGCGTATGATATGGGCATGGAGATCGACAACCATTCCAAAACGCACTCCAATATGTCGAAGATGACCGCCGAAGAAATGCAGGCGGAGATCAGATTCGTAGATGAAAAGGTCGTTGAGATCACCGGCGAGCATACGAAATTCTTCCGGCCGCCGTTTATTGATGTCAGCCCAGCGATGTATGAAGCGATTGATCTGCCGTTCATCTGCGGCATCGACTGTCAGGACTATATGGCGAATGTGACCGCGCAGGAGCGTGCGGATTATATTCTGAACGGCGCAAAGGACGGCGTGATTGTTCTGCTGCACGATGCCGCAGGCAATCAGCAGACAGTCGATGCGCTGAAGATCGCAATGCCGGAGCTTGTCAGACAGGGCTATGAATTTGTGACGCTGACAGAGCTTTTTGAGCGGCAGGGCGAAACGCCGAAGAAAAATATCCTCTATTCCAATGTCGCGAAATATCCGCAGGGATATGCGCCGAAGGAGACAGTCTCCGCAGATGCATCCGACCGCGCCGCCCTTGATCCGAAGCTGCTGCAATCGCTCGGAAAAAGCTATGCCGTCGAGACGGAGTATGAGAGCGCGACGGGCTATCCGCCGGTGATCGCGCTGCAAAAATGGTCGGGCTCGCCGACGATCTGGCATACGATCCAGCCCTATTATTTCAACGGCGAAAAGGCAGTATTTCTTGCGGAGGATATTCAGTCTGCGCTGGAGCAGCTCGAAGTCGGACTGGATGATCTGGACGGCGTACAGCTCACGGCCTACAGCGGGGAGATCACGCTCCGCAATGTGCGGATCCTCACAAAGACAGACAGCGGGGAGCCGGATGATACAGTGAAGGGCGATGTCAATGCGGACGGCGTGTTCGATACCGCAGATGCCGTGCTGATGCATAAAAGCCTGCTGACCGTGCCGGATGCAAAGCTCGCGGACTGGAAGGCCGGCGACCTCAATGCGGACGGACAACTCACCGCCGCAGATCTTACACTCATTAAAAAACTGCTGATGCAGTAAAATAATAAAAGCCAGATGCAGGGGGAGAAAACCAATGAAAAACAAGGGGAAAAGACTGTCCGCATGGATCTTTGCGCTGACGATGATCGGGAGCAGTATGCCGCTGACGGCGCTGCCGCAGACCGTGATCGCCGCGGAGACCTACGAAACACGCGATCCGTTTTTCAGCTTCGGCAGCGGATACAATTACTACACCTCGGAGCATTTCCAGTTCATCTGGGGCAACAGCGGCGATGCCGGACAGGTCACGCAGGATTTCCTGAAAAAGAATGCGGACAATCTCGAACGCTGCTGGGATATCTATGTCAACAAGCTCGGCATGACCGAATGTGCGGAGTCTGTAGAGGCACGGCTGCGCGACGGGCATAAATACAAGCTCAATGTCTACATCTCCGGCACCGGTCTTTCCGGTATGCAGGACGACTGGGCCTATATGTCCTATGACAATCAGGGCTATCCCTATCTGTTCACCTGCGTCGGCGCGATGCAGACGGATCCGGCCTCGTGGGTGATGCCGCATGAATTCGGTCACGCGATCACGGCGCATCAGCTCGGCTGGAACCGCAACAAATATTCCAATACATGGTGGGAGGCGCTCGGCAACTGGTTCCGCGAGCAGTGGATCTACGAGGTCTCCGGCGAATACGGCTGGAGCGATGATTTCTCGCACGGCTACGGCACGGATTTCTTTGAGACCTATCTCAAGAATTCCTGCTTTACCTCGCCCTTCGGCAGAGACTACTATTCCGCATGGGTGCTGCTGCAATATCTGACCGAGAATCCCGATCGGCTTGATGGCTACGGCGCGGATTTCGTCAAGACGATGCTCCAGAACGGCAGGGATGACGAATATCCGCTCTCCATGATCGACCGGCTCGCTCCGGCGGATATGAAGGAAACACTCGGCCACTACGCAAAGCGCATGGCAACGCTGGATTTCGCGCAGCAGACCGCCTACAGAAAGCGGCTGGATGCGCTGCTCGCACAGGGCGCATGGAACTGGCAGCAGATCTATACCATGCTCGATCCGGTTGACGGTCAGGCGAATGTCTACAGCGTTCCGACCGAGCGCGCACCGCAGGCGGCGGGACTGAATATCGTTCCGCTGGCGCTGAACGGCAGCACCGTGACCGTCACGCTGAACGGCAGATCTGAGCTCACCGGCGCAGACTGGCGCGGCTGTATCGTGATCGAGGATGCGGCGGGACAGTCGCATTATTCGGAGCTGATCGCAAACGGCGAAACAGTCAGCATGGCCGTTCCGCAGAACGCATCGGCGGCGTACCTCACCGTGATCGCGACACCGGATGAAGCGCTCTATTGCCCGTCCGGTCTGCACTGGCATCAGGATTCCGATGAATTCGGCGAGACAAAGCAGCCGTTCTCCTCCAAGCACCGCTATCCGTATCAGGTCACGATCGACGGCGCAGGCATCATGGAGCGCCCCCTCCGCATGAACGGTCACCGTCACGCGAACGGCGGCGGATTCGTCGCGGATTCTGCGCGGGTGGACAGCTCCGTCTATGTCGGCCCTCATGCGGCGGTCATCGGCAATGCGACCGTTACCGGCAATGCGGTCATCGACGGCTATGCAATGATCGCGGAGAATGCAACCGTTTCCGGCAATGCCTATATCGGCGATCATGCGCTTGTGATGGGCAGATCGAATGTCACCGACAATGCAAAGGTGATCGAGAGCGCCTGCATCTGGGATACCTACAAGGTCAGCGGGGATGCCGTTGTCAAGGGCGTTGCGTTCTGCATGGCAAACGGCAGCGCCTCCGGTCAGGCGATCCTCGACGGTGATTATTACGACGACGGCAGCAACACCGCGACAAAGGGAACCTGCTGCGGCTGGTACGGCACGCAGACCTATCTCGATGCACGCCCCTATACCGACGGGCTGTATCTCAATTACAGCTTTGATGCGGACAGCAGCGCGGTCATCAAAGATCAGTACACAACGACCTATGCACTGCCGCAGGGCGCTGCATGGGAGGCGAACCGCACCGGCGCAGACGGCGTCATGACGCTGGACGGCAGGGATGATTATATCGACATTGACGATTCCTTCGGCTATTTCGGGGATTCTGCGGAATATCAGTTTGCGATGCTCTGGCGCGGCGGCGCGGCGGATCAGAAGCTCTTTTATCTCGGCGATGCGGAGCAATATCTCAGCTTCACGCCGAAGAATGCACAGGGTATGCCGGAGCTGACCTTCCGGCCGAACGGGAATGATGCCGTCACCGTGACCGGCAGCCGTGCCGTCGAGCCGGGCAAATGGTACAAGATCCGGATCATCGCGGAAAACGGAACAATGACGCTGCACATTGCAGATAACGAGCAGGATTCCGTCAGCAGCGCACAGCTGCCTGCATCCGTCAGCCTGCGGGATATCATGCGCGGTGCGGATGCCGTCAGCGTGATCGGCAGGGGATTCGACGGCGGTTACTTCAACGGCTCGATCGACTTTGCCCGCGCATATTTCAAGCCTGTCGCTGCGCCGGCAGAGGTCTATACCGAGACAGAGCAGATCACGGAGCCGGGCGATGCGCCCGTGCGCGGCGATATCAATGCAGACGGCGAATGCGATGTCGCGGATGCTGTCATGATGGTGAAATATCTGCTGACGATCGAGAACGCGCTTCCGGATCCGGCGGCGGCAGATCTGAATGCGGACGGCCGCATCACTGCGGCGGATCTCGCACTGCTCAAACAAATGCTTCTGGACTGAACACAGTCCGTTGAATCAACCATCTTCGGGGGGCTCTGCGCAAAGTGCCGTGCCGAGCCCCCACCCCTCAAATACGCAGATAAAAAAACCGCTGTCTGAAAGCAGGCAGCGGTCCACGCTAAATTTTTATTCGGTCAGGAGGAGGCGCTTCAGCAGCGTCAGATCGGCGGCAGTGAGCCGCGTATCCCGATCGAGATCGGCGGCCTGCGGATCCGGCAGAACGGTATCCGGCACGCAGGTGAGCCACTTCGCAAGCAATACGGCATCCGCAATGCCGACACTGCGGTCTGCGTTCACATCGCCGGCCAGCGTTCCGGACGGGATCACCTCAAACGGTCTGTCGTATTTTTTCGCATAGGCTTCCGCCGTCGAACCGGCATAGCCGTGGATCGTGATCTTGCCGGTGACAGAGTCGGCCAGCTCCGGAAATGTCAGGTCGGGTGCGTCAGCATTCGCGGCATATTTATACGCCGCAGGGATCGTCTGTTCATTATCGGCAATCTCACACGCCGGATCATAGATGTAAAAATCCGTCACTGTTTTTGCGGGCGCAAATGTCCGCGCACCGATGACGCTGCCGCGGTAATGCAGCACCGAGGGAACGCTCCGCGAGAGTGCGAAAAAGCAGAGATCCCCGACATATTTCACAGACTGCGGGAAATCCAGCAGCGTGACAGCGGAGCGGTTGAAAAATGCCATTTCCGCGATTCCGACCGTGCCCTCGCGCAGGATCACCTCCGGAACATCCTCGTCACTGCCGACCGCCCAGTTCTGCACATACCAGACACCGCCGACATTTTCGATGCAGCCGGCTTCTTCAAATGCACTTGAGCCGATCGCAGTGACGGTTTCGGGAATCGTGAATTCGGTCAGCGATGTGCATTTTGAAAATGCGCCGTATCCGATCGTATGCAGCTCGCCGCGCGCGCTGAATGCGGTGAGCGATTCGCAGCCGAAGAACATATCGCCCGCGATCATCGTCATATCTGCCGGATATTCGGCATAGGTGAGCTTCGGGCAGGCGGCAAAGGCGCCGTTGCAGATGTGCCTGATCTGATCGGGAATGACCGCTTTTTCGAGCGACTGCTGCTCGGCGAAGGCATAGTCTCCGATGGTTTCCGTCTCCGCGGAAATCGAAAGCTCTGTGATCTCTGCGGCGGGCGGACAGCCGATCAGCGTTTTGAGATCCTTGCTGTAAACGATGCCGTCCAGCACCGTGTAATACGGATTTTCCTCCGGAATATGCACGCTCGCGACCGATGCCACAGGCGGCTCGCTCGGACGGTTGTTGACATTCACGATTGTCGTGGTGACAAGACTGTTCCATTCAATATACTGCATGGTTTCGGGGACGGTGATCTCGGTCAGCTTCCGGCAGAAGCCGAACGGAGAATCCGTAACACCCAGCACGGGCTTTTCTTTCACATAGGCGGGGATCGTGACGGCGGTCACTTCCCTGTCCGTGCAGTTCGTCAGGACGGCGTATTCGTCATAGACGGAGAATTCGAGATCACCGACGGTCGCCTTGACAGACACGGCATCGGGATCGGGAAAGGCGTTTTCCTGTTCTGCCTTCCATTGCTCCTGATGCTCGGTCATCGTGCCGGCTTCCATTGCAAAAACGGGTGATGCGGAAGCGGCTGCAAGAATGCAGACTGCGGCAGTCAGCATAGAAATGATTCGTTTCATGATGATACCTCCGGATCGTCGTGCGGGTTGATTTGTTTTATTATAGCACATTATTGCGAAAAGTGCAATGGGTACAGGAAATCACGGAGTGGCCGACCGGGGATTTTTT
>DGSY01000043.1:10307-10580 GCA_002394125.1 Ruminococcus sp. UBA4350 | reverse complement strand
AAGACAAGCAGATATCTTCAAGAGAGAGTTGGGACATCAATAGTATATCATACTCTCATGAAAAGCGCAATGGATAAGAAAAATAAATAAACGTATTCGAGAAAGAACGCAGACCCGTTTTACGCGGATCTGCGTTCATCTTTTTTATGCGGCATCGGATACAGGCGCCGGTGTACTCTCCTGCTCCCTGCACCGGACCGTCAGACGCTGTGCGCCGCCGTAGGTACAGGTATACAGCGAAAGATCCCAGTCGCTGTTTATCATGTAATCAAT
>DGSY01000043.1:0-10244 GCA_002394125.1 Ruminococcus sp. UBA4350 | reverse complement strand
GTCGGCCCGACGATCTCGATCTCCCCGACCAGATACCGGTGAACGATACCCGCTGCATCGGTGAACATCAGCTCATCGCCGTACTGCAAATTCTGGAGCTGACCGAAGCTGCTGCGGTAATTGTGCGCCGCAATCACAAGATCCTGCGTTTCCGCAGAGCCGTAATAGCGGCAGGGCGCCTTGCNNAGCTGCTGCGGTAATTATGCGCCGCAATGACGAGATCCTGCGTCTCCGCGGAACCGTAATAGCGGCAGGGCGCCTTGCGCAGCCGCACCGTATCCCATGAATCCAGAACCGGCAGCTCCATGCCGAGCGTCGGGAATGTCAGATAGCCGATGTAGCTGTAACCGTCCATCGGGATCACAAATTCCTCCGCGGCCTCGTCCGAATCCGGCGCGACATAGGCGTCGCCCAGCAGATAGCGCTGATAGAGCGTATTCTCCGGATCGCCTGTCACCTCGGCGATCTTCTCTTTCAGCTCCGGCAGCGTATGCCGTGCGGAATCCGCCGCCTCCAGACTCTCCTGCTCGTTGTGATAGATCAGCAGCCCGCAGGCGCAGACCATTGCGAAGCCGAGCAGCAGAATCAGAATGCCGAGGCCGATCTTAACCTTGCTCATCGTTTTTTCTCCTTCCGGAGAAGATCAGTGCCGTACCGATCAGCATCAGCACCAGTCCGCCGCCCGCGAGATACGGGATCGGGCGGGTCAGTTGTCCGGTCTGGATCAGCTTTTCGGTATTCGTCACGGTAAAGGTCATGCCGTTCTGCTGATAGGTTACGACGTAGCCCGCCGGCACACTGACCTCCTTCACCGACCAGTCATCCGCATAGACCACGCAGTCCCAGCGCGCAGTCCAGTTGTTTTCCTCGGAGAGCGTCACGGTGTCATAGACCTTGTCGCCGCGCAGGATCTGCACCTGCACATTTTCCGGACGCTTTTTGCCGTCATCGTTCCAGACCTTATTGACCTTGAGTCTTGCGGAACGGTCTGCGGCGATCTTCGGCAGCGCTGTTCCCTCATAGGAGATCTCGTCCCCCGTGACGGTCGGCAGTGCGATCAGAAACGGCTTGATCGCGGCAAATTCGCCGGTATTCCCCTGCTCCGCCGCCAGATACAGTCCGGAACGAAGCTCCGCAAAATCGGCAGTGCCGTTGAGATCGGTAAATTTGGAGATGCCCTCCAGCTTCTGCTTCTGCGCATACGCATAGAGATCATTCGCGAGCTTTGCAGCGGTGATATCCTCCGGCACCAGACCGCATTCCGCGAAGGGCTTTGTCCATTCATAGCGGAAGCTGTCATCCGCGGTCAGTACATCCGCAACCTGCCAGATCACGACCTCTGCACCTGCTGCATTCTGACCGTCCTCCGTGGAAAGAACGACCTTCAGCGAGCAAAGATGCGCCGGATCAAAATCCGAGATCTTTTCGGCAAAGGCAGGCATCGCCGCCCCCGCCGCGAGCATCAGAACGAGGCAAAACACAAGTGCTTTCAGTTGTTTCATGCCTTCTTTTTCTCCTCCTTTTTCCGTCTGCGCCGATCGCGCCATTTTCTGCGCTGCGTAAGCAGGATCATCATCCAAACAGTAAAGACCGGTGCCGCAGCGACCGGCATCACGATCAGCGGGTCGATCCGGAATGCTTCGTTCGGGATATAAATGCGCGGATCCTCCGCACTCTGACGCAGCCTGACACCGCGCACCAGAAGCCTGTGCGTATTGATGCCGTAGGGCGTACAGGTCAGCAGCGTACAGTAATCCTTGTCATTTTCAATTTGCAGATCACCGGTTTCCGAGGGCAGCACGACCTTGATCTGATCGACCTGATAGATCAGTGTCTGCCGCAGGACTGTGATCGTGAAGGTATCCCCGACCTCCAGCTTATCGAGATCGGTAAAGAGCTTTGCGCTCGGCAGACCGCGGTGACCGGACAGCACACAGTGTGTGCTTTTTCCGCCGACCGGAAGGCTGGTGCCCTCCAGATGGCCGACGCCGATTTGCAGGACTGTCGGATCGACGCCGTGATAGATCGGGAGCTGTACGCCGATCTTTCCGATGTCAATATAGCCCATGACACCGGTTCCGGTGACATCGAGCGCGGTCTCATAGCCGTTCACCGAATCCGGCAGATAGAACGCATCGCGGTCGCCCGCGAGTGCGCGGTTATAGGATTCGGCCACGCGCATCATTCCGGCGATCGCCTCATCCGAGGCATTGTCGATCGACGAGCTGTAAAGCGAAATCGCCCTGGAAGCGTGCTTTGCGTTGATGTAGCTGCTGATCGAAGGGTATAGCAGCACGGACAGTCCAACGACAAACATCAATACGATCACAATGTCAATCAAATGCTCACGGATCCATTTTTTCATTGGACTCTCCCTGCTGCGATGGCGCAGCGGAAGCACTGCGGCTTCCGCTGCCAGCCTTCGCGTTTGGCTTTCTATCGGGTTTGGATATTATTTTGCTGCCTTTTTCTTCTTATTGACGAACAGGACAACTGCGCCTGCGATCAGCAGAGAACCGACCACATAGAAGACAACCGTGCCGATGCCGCCGGTAGACGGAAGGATGATGCCCTTCTTGTTGGTGATCTCCTGCGTAAAGACGGTCCAGCTGTTGTCTGCTGCCGGTGTGACATCCTTGTCATTGACCTTCCAGTTCGGAGCCTCAAAGGTCGGCGCACTGGTGATCGTGATCTTGTACTCGGTATTGTCGATGTTGTAGCCCTTCGGTGCTTCAGTTTCCTGAATGGTGTATTCGCCGTCGCCGAGACCGGAGAAGACGAGATAACCGTCCTTGTCAACCCATGCCTCGATCTCGCCGCTTTCCGTTGCCGTTGCGACCATCTCGACAGACTCCTCGTCCTCAACGAGCTTGTAGGTCTTCTCGGATTCATAGAGTGCCTTGGTCTTTTCGGTGGGCTTGGTGGTGGTGTAGGTGCCGTTTGCGAGCTTGTAGTAGGTACCCGCTGCATCCTCCTCGAACTTGCTCTGGAGGCTGATGACTGCGGTGGTGCCTGCGCCGGTGAGCTTGAACTTTGCGCCGGAGAGCGGCTTCTTGCTCTCATCGAGCTTCAGGACGCGGATACCGGTGGTGTAGACCTTGGTCTCGGATTTCGGTGTCTTGCCGGTCGGCTCCTTCGGGCCCGGCTCATCAGGATTGTTCGGCTCATCCGGATTATCGGAGGGCTTGCCCTTGTAATCGTAATTCGGATCGTTGGAGAAGAGCAGATCGACCTCGTTCGGGTTGCCCGCGATGGTGCGGTCGCAGTTCTCGTTCAGGAGTGCGGAATAGGTGATCGTGATCGGCTCGTCCTTCAGATCCTTGTACTGGATGAAGTTCTTCAGCACGACCTCGAAGGTCTTGCCGTCTCTGCCGGGCTGGTTGACATAGAATGCAGAGTCCTCCAGATCGTTCTCGCCGATCTTAACGGAAACATCATCGAGGAAGGTCAGGCCGTCGCACATCTTGTCGCCTGCGATGAAGTAATAGGTCTTGTATCCGGCCATATCCGGAACCTTGGATGTGAGCTGATAGTAGACCGTATCGCCGATTGAAGCGGTCTCGCCGTCACGCGGATTGGTGCCGTCCTTGTCGGTGATCTTCTTGTCAATGCCCGGAGCATCTGCCTTCGCATCGACCTTCACATTGTTCACGAGCTGGAGCACGAAATCAGTGTATGCGCCCTCAGAGCCTGCGAGGGAATCCGCCTTGTCCTTGATGAGATAATAACCGGTGGTCAGACCCGCGATATCGCCGGACTTCGCGGTTTCACCCTTGGCAACCTCCGCGGAGCCTGCCGGTGTGCCTGTCAGTGCAGCGCTGAACACATTTGCGATCGCCTCAGCAAATTCCTTGCTGTTGTTTGCGCTGACGAATGCTGCAAACTGAACAGGATTGTCTGCATACGGCTCCTCAAGCTGCTTCTTATCCTTGTTGTAATCCTCCAGTGCCTTTGCGACGACCGGCTCTTTTTCGATCGCAGCCGCGAGCTTTGCGGGATCAATGTTCTTGCCCCACTTGATCTCGGTCATGACCGCCTTGTCATCGGTCTTGTCCTCTTTGTTTCCGGTCAGAACGCCGGTGAAGATCTGATATGCCTCAAAGGTATGTGCTGCCTTGTCCTTCTTGGTGATGGTTACGGTATGTGCATTGTCGGCTGCCGGCTGCACATAGGTTTCAGCGGCTGCTGCCGAAGATTCCTCTGCCGGTGCAGAATCCTCTGCAAATACGGCCATGCTCAGCGATGTAACGGCGAGTGCCGCTGCTGCTGCGAGCGAAATCAGTCTTGTCTTTTTCACTTTCAATTTTCCTTTCTGATTGAGATTTTGGATATTGCTTTACGGGTGAATGCGCGGTTCAGGAGTTTGTTTCTTCCTCCTTCCGTCTGCGTATCAGCAGCAGAACAGATGCCGCGCTGATAATCAGTATGCCGCCTGCCAGATACGGCAGGATACCGCTTCCGCCTGTCGATGGAAGCTCATAGCCCTTGTAGTTCGTGAACACTGTGTCAGTGTGTTCTGTGTCCGGCTCGAAGCTTTCCGGATGGCCGCTGCCGTTATCCTTGAGGAAGATCGGAACGGCCGTCAGGAAGTTTTTGTCATTGTCCTTCGAGACCTTGACCTTGAAGTAGAACGATTTGTCATCGTATCCGATGCCGTTCTGATTTTCCGGAATATGCTCCTTCAGCTCAAAGTAATATGTGCCCGCCTCAAAGAAGCGCATATTCTTCAGGACTGCGTGTCCCTCCGCATCGCAGGGTGCCGCATCCGCGACCGCCTGATTGTTGAGTGAGCGTGTTGAAGTGAGCGGTGTGGGATTTAAGTCGATCACATCGAATGTGAACTGCTGATCCTCGATCGTGCCGTTGAGCAGCTTTTTCTCGACCGGCATTTCCAGCGCGGTAAATTCCGCTCTTGCCGTGAAGTCAAGGCCGTTGTTCACCGGGCACTTATTCCGTGCATCAATGACCTCCTGATGATTGAGCAGGAAGACGATATTCTCGCGCTCCTCCGGTTCCGCCTGCCAGTTCGGATCCTCCGAGATCTGTGTCAGCGAGCCGTCCGGATTGACCTTGTAGGAATATTTCTGCCGCGGTGTCAGGTGGAGATTGACATCGAATTCCGCAGTATCGGAATCCATTGCATCATAGGTCTTTTTGTAAGCCTTGCTGCTGATATTGGCGATCCACGCGGATGTCATTTCGTACTGCGTTCCGCCGGGAACGCCGAACTGTTCGTAGTCGCCGAGGGGAACGGTTTCGTCCTTGATCGTATTGCCGTCCGCATCCAGCTTCGGGATCGGGCGGCCGTTTTCGTCGGTTTTCAGGCTGCCGTCCTCATTCGTTTCGAGCTGGACTCTGTAAAGCGGATATGCCGGATCGAATTCTGAGGTGTAATGCTGGATCGCCCGGCCTTCCTTATCGTAGATATACGCGTCATTGACAAACACGACGTCGGCCTGATAGACCTTGACATCGACGATCGTCTGCCCGCCCTCGACGCGGGTGGACGAAACGGTATAGGTTCCGCCGTCCGCGATCTCCATATCGGCGTGATTGAGCGGCTGGCTGAACGGTGTCGATCCGACGCGGTCCATGACCTTGATCCACATCTCGTCGCCGGTCTCCGGCATGACTGCGTGAACCATTCCGGGATTCGTACCGGTCAGCGTTACGGCATGATGCGTGCTGCCGGATGACTGCTCAATGTCAGCCAGATCCGAGAGTGTGCCGCCCTCGCCGTCCTCAAAGGTAAAGACGAAGGAATCGCCTGCGGAATCGGAATCGACATAGAAATCCATTGTCTCGCCGACCATCAGCAGATACGGTCGCTCCTTGGAATTCGGAACATATCCGTCCACATCCTTCATACCGAAGTTATAGGGGAAGCTGAGGCCGTAGGTGGTGCCGTTGTATTTGCCCAGCCATTCACGGATGCGGTCGCTGCTCTTATAGCCGGTCGCGGAATTGACCATGATGCCCTTTTCCGCAGAGGGGGCGATCACAACAGGGAACTCATCGCCGTTCGGGGAATGGATCCGGAAGGTCGAGCCCTCCGGCGTAGGACAATTCGCGGTGAAGGTCACCTCATTGTGGTAGACCGTCTTCTTGACGGGATCGTCGTTTTCATCCCTGATGATTTCGCCGTTCTCATCCGTTGCGTCGATCTCTCTGGAATAGTAGATGTAATTCTGGTTTTCGCCCCATGTATGGACCTGTTCATCATTGTGGATGTTCGGTGTCATATAGGCTTTTCCGGCGGTTGAATCCCAGCTGTCATAAAGCTTGAAATAGGTGTTCGGGGTATCGACCTCAACTCTCAGCGTAATGGACTCGCCGAGATTCAGGTGGATCGTCTCGCCGTTGTAATAGTCACCGGCTGTCTGGCCGGTCGAGGCCATGATATAGACGGAAAACGCATCCGTTTCAAAGGCCGCGCCGTCCGCTGCGACATCCGCATCGGTGAGGACCGTGCCCCCGCCCTCGCTGTCGATATGCAGCAGCTTGCAGTCGCCCTCGGGAAGCTGTTTTTCCTCCGGCAGTATGATCTGCACGGAAACCGTTCCGCCCTCCGCAGGCTCCAGCTCATTGCCGTCCGCATCATAGAATGAGATATCGACTGCGACTGCCTCGCGGATATCGGCATTTCCGCCGAGCGTATCCGCTGCCGCCTGCATCGCTTCATCATCCGAAACATCAGCGGCCTGCATGACCGTTCCTTCGGGGAAGATGCCCGCCGCAGCCTGTGCCGCGACCTGAATGCCGGATACGGTCTCGCCGCTGTATTCGGTCAGCGCCGCTTCTTCCGTCACATAGTCGCCGACGGAAAGCACGCCGAGAATCTCCGGAATACCGGAGAGATACTGCCGCGACGCAACCGCGCCGTCACAGTTGCCCTCGATGGCACTGAGCAGCAGACCTGCCTCCGTTTCCGCGGTATCGGAAACGATGCCGGTGCGGTCCGGTTCGCCGTCCGCATCCATATCAAGGAAAATGATATCACCTGTTTTCTCATTGCCGCCGGCTGCGATCATACTCTTGCTGTCCAGCGTTTCGTACCATGCCCAGCAGCCGGAGCCGTAGGGAACCTCAGTCTTTTCAACCCCTGCATAATACATACAGAAATAGGTGAACATGGTGTTCCATTCGCCGTAGGGATTGCCGTACCACGCGCCGTAGCGTGTATAGCCGGTGCGGGTTTGCCCGTCATCGGCGGTCAGGACGCCGCCGCTGCCCTCGGCATAGCCGAGCTGCGAGACAGCGATCGCTGCGATCCGCTGCTGTGCGCTTTCGTCTGTGAAGGCCGGAAGTGCTGCCTCCCAGTCCTCCGGCTCCTCTGCCATGCCGGATCCTGCCGTACCGTCCGGCGGATCGGCATCGGTCTCAACGACGGGGATCCCGTTTTCCGGAAGCTCTGCCGCAGGCACATCGGAGATCGCCGTGCCGTATCTTCGGAGCTGCCAGAATACGCCGCCCGTCACCAGAACGGACAGTGCCGTGACCATCGCTTCAAACCGCAGCCTGCGTTTCCGCGCCGTCCGGTACTGCCGAACCAGTCCTTCGACTCGATTCTTCACTTGCTGTTCCTCTTTTCCATCCGTCCTCTTTTATTCCGCCTGTCTGATCCGATGCGGCCAGAGCCTGAACAGCTCCCTGCCGACCATCTGATCCGCCTCCACACAGCCGATGACGGAGCTTCGGCTGTCCACTGATGTCTCCCTGTGATCCCCGAGGACGAAGTAATGCCCCTCCGGAACATAGCAGGGAAATTTGATGTCGCATTCACCCAGACTTTTGTCCGCCACATAGGGCTCATCCACGAGCCGGTCATTGACAAAGACATTACCTTCCCTGTCCATGCGGACAACATCGCCGGGCTTTCCGATAATGCGCTTGATCAGCAGCTTATTCTGCCACGAGAAGCAGCAGATATCGCCGTAATCGAACTGATTTGTCTGGACGAGCAGCAGCACATCGTCCTCACGGACTGCCGGCTCCATGCTCGTGCCGGTCACCTGTATCACCGGCAGAAAGAGCGTCGAAATCAGGACAGCGATCGCTGCAACAACGATCAGCACAGAAAAAATCCGAACCGCAATTTTTTTGCGGTTCGCGCTGGCATTCAAATCGCTTTGCACGGCTTCAATATCTGAAATTTTCAGATCTGTCAGTTCCTTTGCGCCGTCCTCTTTCATCAGTTCAGCTATGATACCGATGAGTTCACTTTTGCTGAGATGCTGAAATTCTTTCCGGTTCATGCGGTATCACATCCTGCCTTGTATCAACAAATTATCTGATTGCTCACAGTAAATATTTTATCACTTTTGCGGCAGAATGTCAACTACAAAAATGCAGAAAGTTTGTGTTTTTTGAATATTTGCGTTATTTTTTTGTATACGTATCTTATACTTTCGGTATATTTTATGTATAATATAATTAAAAGTGCCTTTATACTATATAAAAGAGCCGCACCGGCTCCGACAAGTTGTCCGAACCGGTGCGGCCGTAATTAGATAGTTGTATGCTCGGCATTGGCGCAGTAATGCCCGATCGCCGCAGCCGCAAATTCCGCCGTTCCCTCGCCGCCTGCGCGGTCAATGTTCTCCGTGAATTCCCCGCCGGCAGCGTACATTTTTCCGAGACCTGCGAGGATCTCATCCGTGCAGGGATAGAAATTTTCCGTGATGAATGCCTTCAGCCGCCCGACCTGCTGCTGCACCTCCGGCGCATCCGGCGAAAGCTCCCGCATCCCGCCGAATTCCGTAAACAGCCGCATCATATCCGCCGCGAGCCTTCCGCGGTCTGCATCGCTACGTGCAGCGTCCTTTTCCTGTGATGCCCTGTATTCGGGCGTATCACCCCACTCTGCCTTCGCCTGCTTCGCGTAGGCTTCGAGCTTCGATTTGTCAAATGCCGTAAAATCCATAGTGTTCCCTCCTGACATTTCAATTCCGCGGGCAAAGCGGATCAGATTTTCGATATGCTCCCGTTTCAGTTCGAGCATCGTGATCTGCTGCCGGAGTGCCCTGCTCCGGTCGAAGTCCGGCGCCGCGAGAATCGCTCTGATCTCACTGAGCGGGAAATCCAGCTCCCGATAGAGCAGGATCTGCCGTAGCCGCTCCAGCGCTGCATCGTCATACAGCCGGTAGCCTGCCTGCGTCCGTTTCGCAGGCGGCAGCAGCCCGATCCTGTCGTAATATTGCAGTGTGCGCACACTGATCCCGGTCAGCTCGCTGACCTCCTTCACGGTTCTCATGCCGATCCCTCCTCCGCGTGATTTCAGTATACACTATGACGCTGCGTCAGAGTCAAGCAAATCTGTCAAATTCGGCAGACTGCACAAAAATCGCCGGCTATTTCACCGGACATATACGTCTGCATTCACCTGTTTGCATAGGAATTTTGTATGATTTGCGTAAACATAGCCGCGATTCCGCCCGAAAAAACGGTAGAATGCCGAGCCGGTTTTCCTTGCAAAAGCGCGCAGAATATGATATAATAAATATAACAGCAATATTTCTACGGCAAAGAGGTGCAGAGCATGAAAATTTCAACCAAGGGCAGATATGCCCTCCGGATGCTGGTCGAGCTGGCGCGGCATCAGGAAAACGGATATATGTCGCTCAAGGAGATCTCCGAGCGGCAGAACATTTCAAAAAAGTATCTGGAGCAGATCGTTCCGATGCTCAATAAAAGCGGCATCCTCCGGACGAACCGCGGCAACAAGGGCGGCTATATGCTCGCAAAGCCCGCCTCGGAATGCACGGTCGGCGATGTGCTGCGCGCCACCGAGGGCAGCCTCGCGCCGGTCTCCTGTCTTGATCAGGAATACAACGACTGCCCGCGTGCGGGATTCTGCGTGACGCTCTATATCTGGGAGGGACTCAACAAGGCCGTCGCGGATTATCTCAACAGCATCACGATCCAGGATATCCTCGACCGCAGCAGCGATGCCGGCGATCAGTACTGCATTTGATCTGTAAACCGAATACAAAATAACAGACCGGAGAGCGCAATGCTTTCCGGTCTGTATTTTATTGATGTCCCAACTATCTCTTGAAGACATCTGCTTGTCTTTTTGCCGTGATACTGCGTTAGAAATCCTTGCCTTGCGTCAGCAAGGCGGCGGCTTTCTGCCTTGTCTCACGACAAAAATCCTGCGCATCTATTCTTCAAGATTTAATTGGTACATCAATATAATACTCATACTGGCAGCTGATCTCGCTTGCCCGCGACACCCAGTCGGC
>DGSY01000048.1 GCA_002394125.1 Ruminococcus sp. UBA4350 | reverse complement strand
TCCTTGAAGCTCATGGTCTGATAGAGCTTTTCACAGGCGCTGATGATTTCCTCTTTGCGTGAGGCTGTCAGCTCCGGAGAACCCTTCGGCATAACTGTCCGCTCCCTTCCTGTATTCTGACATTGTGTCATTATAGTTATTATAGCAATATTTTGACACGGTGTCAATACTAATTCTGCATTTTTCGGAAATACAGCATCCTGCACAGTTTTGCATATTGTCTTTTATGCGAAACGGCAATGCATGGCTGACGCAGCTCTAAGTTTCACCGTCATTATTCACAAATCTATTGACATATACTGTGAATAATGATATAATATATGTATTCTTATTGATTATTTATCAGAAAGGAAGTTGAAATCCATGCATGAACAGATCCTGATCGCTCCGAACGGAACGGAACTGCTTCGCACGCTTGCACGGCACGGATGCAATACGCTCGGACTGCGTATCATGCAGCCGGCGGAGCTTGCTGCGTTTATGCTGATGCGTTCGGGCATTTCGCTCACGGAGACGCAGATCGCTGCTGATACCGAAGCTGCACTGATCTGGCGTTTTCTGCCGGAGATCCGGTATTTCAAAAATGCTTCGTATCATGATGCGCAGAATCTTGCAAATACGCTGCGCACGCTCCGTTTGCAGATTTCCGGCAGCGAGCGTGAAACGATTGTCTCCGGACTTAAACTCAGCAAATTTTCAGAGAAAAGCGCAGCGCTGATTGAAGTCTATGACCGATATACAGATGCGTTGAAGCAGAGACAGCTGATCGACCAGGCCGGCCTGATGCGGCAGGCAATCAGCCGTGCAAAGCCGCTTCGTGCGGAATGTCTGGTTCTGCGCGAATATCCGCTGACACCGCTGGAGCAGGCTCTTGCGGAAAAGGCTGCGGACGGTACACCGAAAGTTGTCTCATTGCGGGAGCTGCTGAATAAATCAGCCCAGCCGCTGCCTCTCCCGCATATCACCGAAACATACGGCGCTGTCAATGAGGTTGAAAACGTGATTGCCTCGATCTACCGCAGTCAGATTCCGCTCGATCAATGTACTGTCGCCGTGACTGACAGCAGCTATGCGATGCTGTTTTTTGAAGCTGCAAAGCGCTTTGGAATCCCGGTCACATTCGGCTTCGGACTGCCGGTCACGCTGACGAATCCGGCACAGATCCTGCGCGATTACCTGCGCTGGATGACGGTCGGACACTGCGGCATCGACGCTCTGCGCGATCTGCTGAACAGCCCCGCATTCGACAAAAAGCAATTCTGCACGGATTTCGGCATCAGCCATACGGACAGGTTTATCCGGACTGCCGGAGCGATGCGGCTCGGAACGGATATCCGTATGAATCAGCAGCGCATTGATGCATATCGGGCATCCGGTGAACGCGATAAGACTGAAATGGAACAGCTGAACGCTGTTTTTGTGAAGCTCGGAATGAACTGCGCCAAGCTGATATGGAAATATACCAGAATACGAAAAAACGATCTCGGCAGACTGGACAAGGCCGCACAGCTGAAGCTCTGCAAGTCGCTGGAGCATTTCTCTGAGATGACCGGCGAACCGGCGGAGAAACTCATCCCCGATCTGCTGAATGTCAGCATCGGTGCACAGAACAGCGAAGCAGGCGCTTTGCATATCACGACGGTCTCCGGCGCATTGACTGCGCTCCGGCAGAATCTGTTTGTCATGGGGCTTTCGGCGGAGCGGTTCCCCGGCGAACCGACTGAAAACTATCTGCTGCTCGATGATGAAATGACTGCGTTCGGTAAGAATGCGCCGACCTCCGGAAACATGATCCGTCAGGCACAGTCTGAACTTCATGATCTGCTGGAAAACGCAGCGGCGATCGGCGTCCGGACTGAACTGAGCTACTGCGGATATGATGCAGCGGAGCTGAAAGCGAACAATGCTTCATCTGTGCTGTACGCGCTCTATCTGGAGGCGGGCGGAACCGATGTGGATGACTTTGGGAAATCAATACGGAAAACCGGCTATTTTTCACAGGATCTCCCTGGACTGACCGCTGTCGGACGCGCATATCTGAACGGTGAGACCGTTCTCGGAAAGCCGGCGGAATCCTCGGATGTGACAGATATTTCCAGTGCTGTCAGTGTGCTGTCGCCAAGCAAGATCGAAAAATATGTGCAGTGTCCGAAGAGCTTCTGCTATGAATGCATCATGGGGCTTCAGGAGCTGGAAAGCGACGATGTATTTGAGGTGATCTCACCGCAGATGCTCGGCATACTGGTGCATGAGGCAATGGAATTCTGCTGCGGAACAATGCCCGGAAAGCAGGCATTTCTCGATCATGCCGAACAGATTTTTGACCGTTTCCTGACAGAGCGTCCCCCGATGAATGCAAAGGATGCTCTGCAGCCTCGGCATGATTTTCTTCGCGCAGTCGAAAACGGCTATGATGCTGTCGCCGGAATGAAAATTGAATCTGCTGAGGATGAACTCTCCGCGGTTTACGACTGCGGCATTACCGTTCAGGGCAGACCGGATGCGATCGCAAAGCTGCCCGACGGTTCACTTCGTATTCTGGATTACAAATCCGGCCGGACACTGAAGCACACGGATGAGGATCTCCGCTCCTGCATTCAGGTGATGCTGTATGCCGATATGCTGAAGAAGCACGGCACTGATGTGACCGGAGGCGATTACCTTTATGTTTATCTGGACGGCAAGGTCTCCTGCGCATATAATGAGGATCGCTCCGCGAAGATCAGTGATCTGCTGACTGAGATCGACAATGCCGCTAAAATCCGCAGCTTTCCTGCGAATCCTTCAAAGGAGAACTGCCGCTACTGCGCGTATATCAATATCTGTGGGGAGGGAAAAGCGAAATGATGCAGAAAATCATGGAGGAAGATACGCTTGCACGCGAACGGATCACAACAGAGATCGACCGCAATTTCTTTGTGGAAGCCGCTGCCGGCTCCGGAAAGACCTCCTCGCTGGTCGATCGTATGATCGCAATGGTCGCGCACGGCATCGAGGTCGGCAGTATTTGTGCGATCACATTTACGAAGGCCGCCGCCAGAGAATTCTACGGACGCTTTCAGAAACGGCTTGCTGAAAAGCTGCATGACGAAAAGGATGAAACGCTCCGCACACGCTATGAGAAAGCACTGCAAAATATTGATCTGTGCTTTATGGGCACGATCGACGCATTTTCAAATATGCTGCTGCATGAGCATCCGCTTGAAGCGGGAATGCCGTCGGAAACATCGATCACAGAGGGCGATGAAGCGATCCCGCAGTATCTCACGGAATATGCGAGGATCAAGCGCGGTGAATATCCGGCTTCTCTCACCGAAAAATACGAGCTGTTCCGTACTGTTCATATGCAGCCGGACGAAGTCTTTGCGCATTGCATCAGCAGCTTCACCGAACGCCGTGAAGCGTCATTTACCTATACTCCCCCTTCTGCCAATCCGGATGTCAATACCCCGTACATTAACTGGAAAAACGACCTTGTCAGCACTCTGAAAACCTTGCTTTCACAACCGGAGCTGACCGATACGACCAAGGAAACCACGACGATCATGGGCGATCTGAGAAAGCACATCATTACGCTGCAAAAGCCGTGGAACGGACAGGTCGGCAATGTACTCAATGCGCTCAAAAAGATCAACAGACTGCGTCTGGCAAAGGGCATCAGCCCGCAGTCGATCGGAACGAGACTGCCGCAGCTGTTTCAGGAGCATATAGGCAGATCCGGAACGACCGAATATTATTATCTGGAAACAACAACTACGGCTGCCTACGAAGATCTGAAAAAGCTGCAATATGCTGCAACAATGGATTTTCTTGTCCATGCAGCCGCAGAGATCGCAGACGAAATGCGTATCAAGGGCACAATGACATTTCATGATGCCCTGCTGACGCTCCGCAATATGCTGAAAAGGGACGCCCAGAACGGCGGAAAGCTGATCGAACATATTGCATCCCGCCACAGCTATTATCTCGTGGATGAATTTCAGGATACGGATCCTTTGCAGGCAGAGGTCATATTCTATCTCGCTGCCGAGAAGCTGAATTCAGAATGGACAGCCTGTGTTCCGCGAGCGGGTTCGCTGTTTATTGTCGGAGATCCGAAGCAGTCGATCTACCGGTTCCGCGGTGCGGATGTCAGCTCGTTTATGCGTGTCCGCAGCCTGTTTACCGGCGATTACGGCGAGGTGCTGACGCTGAGCCGCAATTTCCGATCGACAGTCAGGCTGAAAAGCTGGTTCAATGATGTGTTTGCTGATTTGCTGAAGGATAACGGCGATATCCAGAGCGCATTCCATCCGATCCCGATCGGTGCAGATGAAGCAGATCATGCATTCACCGGCGTTTTCCGGTATCAGACAATGATCGGCTCCCGCAATTCAATGCCGGATGATCCCAAACAGGTCGAGGAAGTGATCCGGCGGCTGATCGGAAATCCTGAGATCCGACTGAAAAACGGAGATCCGCCAAAATTCAGCGACATCATGGTGATCGCATACCGCAAAAAACAGACGGCCGAGATCGCAAAGCAGCTGCTGGCTGCCGGCATTCCGGTTCGTGTTGAGGGCAAGACCGATTTTGCCGACTGCCCCGCTCTGAAGGAGGCTGTCCGGCTGTTCGGTGCGGCAGCAGATCCGACAAATGCAGCAGCGGTTTTCAATGCACTGACCTCCGCAGCCTTCGGTATTTCGCAGGACTGCATCAGAAGCTTCTGCTGTGCAGGCGGACGTCTCAATGCATTCACAGAGCAGGATAAGATTCTTGAAAAATATCCGGAAGTCGGAGCAGCTCTTGCCAAGATCAGACAATATGCAAATATCGGACGCGCATCTGACAGCGCGGCATTATTTGAGTGCATCTCAGATAATGAAAAGCTGATCGCGAGAGCAGGCAGCAGCTCGCTGGAATACTACTATTATGCGCTGGAGCTTCTGCGAAAGCTGGAAAAGGAAGGCACATTGCTGAGTCACAGCGATGCAGCGGAATATTTGCGCGGGATTCTGGCCGGATCGAGCGTTGAGCGCTGCATCAGTCTTGCACAGAATGATAACCGCGTTCATATCGCAAATCTGCATAAGGTGAAGGGATTGCAGGCTCCGATCGTCATCCTCGCGGATCCGAAGGCGTCGGATTTCAAGCCGGAGCTGCATATGGAGCATGGTATCGGCCGGCCCGAATGTCATGTGTTTTCACTTAGCTACCGCATTGACAATATTACATATAAGGCTGCGGAAACCGATGCGTATCCTGCACTTTATGACAAAGAAGATGAATGCATGGACGCTGAAAAGCTGCGCTTGCTCTATGTTGCAGCAACGCGGGCAGAAAGCATTCTGATCATCGGCGACAGCATCAAGGGCAAGGATCACTTCGAGCAGAACCCGTGGAAAAAATTCCTGTCGGATTCTGTTGAGATGTATACGAAAGCCATTCCGGAGAATACATTTGAGATCCGGCCGCCGGCCGTGCGTGAGGACGGCGATCAGCTTTATGAGGATGCAAAGCAAAAATCCGTACTCAATGACACCGCTGCCGAAGATAAAACATACCAGATCGTCCTGCCCAGCCAGATGAAGCTCAATCCGGTCACGAAGGAGGAGCCGGAGGATGTATCAGAACGGGAACCGTTCGACCGGAATGCCGCACTGACGGGTACGCTCGTTCACAGGCTTATGGAATGCATCGTCTCCGGCGGCATTCCTGCTGATGCGGATGCGCTGATCGCCGCGATCCTGCGGGAATATGATGCGGATCCTCTGATCTATGCGCCTCTGCTGCAAAAGGTCCTGAAAACAATGGTTTCCGGCGGCTATCCGCAGGAGAATGAAGTTCCGCAGGATCTGCTGCCCGTACTGCAAAATGCGGATGCTGTGTACTGCGAGGTGCCGTTCTGTCTGCGGCATGACAGCGATATTGTGAACGGTGTCATCGACCTGCTGTACCGCACCGGGGATACATGGCAGATCATCGACTATAAGACGAATGCCGAAAGCACCGGCCTTGATGAGAAATATTCTGCGCAGCTCGGCGCATACAAAGAAGCGGTGCGTGAGATGATCGGCAAGGATGCGAATGCCGATATTTACCATATTGATGTTTAATCCCAAAAGAAAAATGTTCGGAAAGGGAATGCATATGTTAGAAAAGCTCGATGAATTTGTGAACCATCTTCGTTCTGCCGTTACAGCGGAGAATGCGCAGTTTTGTATTGTGTATCACATCAACCCTGACGGTGACTGCATTGGATCTGCCTATGCGCTCGCACTGATTCTTCGCGCAGCCGGCGCGAAAACTGCGGTCTGCGGGCATGATCCGGTGCCGGGTCAGTTCCGCAGCCTGACAGACGGCATACCGATGGATACGCTGGACGCGCAGACAAAGTTTATCGCAGTAGACTGCAAGGATCGGGAGCGCACAGGTCTTACATTCACGAATAAGCATTACAGCTTCTGGATAGACCATCACGGCAGTGAATTTACACAAGCGGATCACGAGTATGTGCAGCCGAACCGCAGCGCGTGCAGCGAGCTGATTCTGGAGATCGCTGAAATGCTCGGTGTTGCGGTCACGAAGCAGATTGCCGAGCTTCTCTATACTGCATTGGTCACGGATACCAACCGCTTCTGCACGCCTAGCACGAATGCTGATTCCATACAAACAGCAGCAAAGCTCGCGCAGTGCGGGATTGACCTGTTTGAGATCGGCAGACGTTACACACAAATCAAAACGAAGAATCGGATAAATCTGGAACTGCGTATTTTCAGAAAAATGCATCTCCTCTGCGATGAGCAGCTCGCAGCCGGACTGATCACCCTGCAGGATCTGCATGATGAAAACATAGATTCGCAGAATTCGCCGGATTTGCAGAATATCAACAATCTTTTTGATGTGGTTGCGACCGCCCGCATTACTGTCGTGATCCGTGAGTATCCGCCTGATAATCCGGAGGGGCAGACACGCTTTTCGATCAAATCATTTGACAGTGCGATCTCCGCGAAAGCCATCGCAGAACATTTCGGCGGCGGCGGACATCTCCAGGCAGCCGGCGGCTTTCGGAAAAAGGAGCCGGCGCTTGTGCTGGAGGAAATTGAACAGTACTGCGCAAAAGTATTGGCATCTCTGTGAATAACCATCCGACCGGCAGGATACGGTCTGTATAATTGAATATGACATAGGAGAAGAGAATGGAAATCAATAAAATTGTAATCACCGGCGGCCCCTGCGCCGGAAAGACAACGGCAATGAGCCGGATTCAGTCCACGTTTACACAAAAGGGCTACACAGTTCTTTTTATTCCGGAGACAGCGACTGAGCTGATCACCGGCGGCATTGCACCGTGGAGCTGCGGATCGAACCGGGATTTTCAGAGCAGTCTGCTTAGACTTCAGATTCAGAAGCAGATAATCTATGAGCAGGCCGCAAAAACTATGCAGACGGATAAAGTGCTGATCGTTTGCGACCGCGGTGCGCTGGATAATAAAGCCTATATGAGTGCGCAGGAATTTGCAGATTTACTGGAAGAGCTGGGAACAAATGAGGTTGATTTGCGGGACAGCTATGATGCAGTGTTTCATCTTGTGACTGCCGCAAAGGGCGCAGAGGAATTCTATACAACCGCGAACAACACTGCCAGAACAGAGACGATTGAGGAGGCAGCTGCTCTTGATGATAAGCTGATCTCCGCATGGACGGGTCATCCGCATCTTCGCATGATCGACAATTCTACGGATTTCGACGCAAAAATGAAGCGTCTGATTGCCGAGATCTCATGCTTTCTGGGTGAACCTGAACCCTTCGAGATCGAACGGAAATTCCTGATCGAATATCCGGATCTCGATTGGCTCAGATCGCTGCCGAACTGTGAAAAGATCAATATTATACAGACCTATCTGTACTCTGATGACAATGATGAAGTCCGCGTAAGGCAGCGCGGTACTGACGGGCATTATATCTACTTTCAGACAGTAAAGCACAGTATTTCTCCGCTCAAACGGCTGGAGCTGGAGCGCAGACTATCTGAAAAAGAGTATTTGCAGCTTTTGATGAATGCGGATACATCCATGCGCCAGATCAGAAAAGACCGGTACTGTCTCACTTTTGACAATCAGTATTTCGAGATCGACATTTATCCGTTCTGGGACGATAAGGCAATCGTTGAGATCGAGCTGCGTGATGAAGCGGAGGAGATCCGTTTTCCGGATAAGCTGCATATTATCCGGGAGGTCACGGATGATCCCGCTTACAAAAACTATTCGCTTGCAAAGCTCCCCCGCTGATTCAAATTCTACGGTAAGCAAAAGAAGGTGTTTTAAATGCGATTATTCCGAAAAGCCGCAGCTCTGTTGTGCAGCGCGGCGATGATCTGCACCTGTCTGCCGGTATTGCCTGCTGCCGCTGAAAGCATCTCATTCGCCGAGACAACGGAAACGCTGAATAATCCGGGCATGGGCTATACCTCAACGCTGTGGTACCGCTGTGCGCCGGGCAATACGCCGGTGAAGAATCCGACCGGAGCGCTTGTGCTGATGTTTATTGATATCGGCGCATTTTCCTCCGGCGAAAACGGTACGACGGATGCGGACGGAAACTATACGACCGGCACCGACTATCCGCTGGATGATGCATTTTTCGCCGGACTGCGCGGAACACTGGATAATTGCCGCCGGAACGGATGCACCGTCGCGATGCGGTTCCGTTATGACGATGACGGCACACGCGATCCGGAGCCTGCAACATTTGATATGCTCAAAACGCATTTGCAGCAGATCGCTGACAGCGGGATATTCACGGATTATGCAGATATTATAATGTACGTAGAAAGCGGATTTGTCGGCTGCTACGGCGAGCAGTGGGGCGGGAAATACTGTTCACTCTCACAGAAAGCGGAGCTGCTTGATCTGCTGCTCGATGCTGTACCCGATCCGATTCCCGTCACGGTGCGAACACCGAATATCTTTGCACAGTGGGCCGGCATTCCTGTTTCCGGACTGGGGGAATGGGTCTCCGAACCGGGCAGCAAAGCAGCCCGTGTCGGGCTTTACGATGACGGCTATATGGGCTCGGACAGTGACCTCGGCACATATTCAAACCGTGCGGATGAAACCGCATGGCTCGGCCGACAGGCAGTGACCAGTTATTTCGGCGGCGAGTTTTCCGGCAATCTGGAATTTGCACAGAAATACGATACTTATCTGCCGGAGAATGCGATACCGGAAATGTACCGGACGCATCTGTCCTATATCAACAGCAATATTTTCCATTTATACAAGAATTATACATTCGGTTCGGAATACGATGTTTCCGGTGTGGATAACAGCGCGTATTACGGTCAGCCAGTATTCAAATTTATTCGTGATCACCTCGGCTACCGCTTTGTCCTGCGCAGCGCAGATCTGCCGGATTCAGCAGCGCAGGGCTCTGTGCTGGATATTCCGTTTACAGTGGAAAACACGGGCTTTGCAAACCCGATCCGCGAACAGAAAGCGGAGCTTATGCTCGAATCCGGCGGATGCTATTACCGTGCGCCGCTGCATCTGGATTCACGCCTCTGGCGTTCCTGCTCGACCGCAGAGGAATCGCTGCATATGCAGCTTCCCGGCGGTCTGGCTCCCGGCGACTGGAATGTTTATCTGAAGCTGTCGGTCGGAGATAATACCATTGATCAGCTTTCCATGCGTTCAGTCCGGTTTGCAAATGCCGATATCTGGAACGCAGCGCTCGGCGCAAATTACCTCGGAACGGTAAAGATCACTGCATCAAATGATCCCGCCGCACGGACGCAGGCGGCGCTTGCCGAGATCGGCGGAGCCCCCGCTGACGGCAGCTTCTGTACGGTAAACGGACAACAGATCGCAGACGGTGCAGTCTCGAATGCCGGCGAGACCGACGATACATTGCTTCGCGCAGAAACGGAAACCGGAAAGCTGTATATCACAAACGATGAGCAGTATCTTTATATCCGTGCGCTGTTTGATGCGCAGGCGGATGCACCGGTCTGCAATATCAGCTTCAAGAACACCGCGAATGATGCCGATTACTGGCTGTATTATGCCTCGAACGGTTTTGTCTATTTCAATCACGGAACGCCGGAGGGTGTTGTGCATCAGCGCGGCGAGGGTGTTTCTGAATTCCGCATCCCGCTGGGCGATGTCATGGGGCTTTCTCTTGGAACAAAGCTGACCGGCCTGCGTTTCTTCCTTCAGGACAGCGCAAATGACTGGAAGCTGCTCTCGGATGTCCGTGCAGCGGAATACACGCTGAACGGAGAATTTCCGGTCTATACCGCAAAAAAGCAGGTGTCGCTTTTCGCTGGTGAATCGCTGACGCTTAATGTGCTGCATGGCGCAGGCGATGCGGCATATGTCTGGCTGCATGACGGCAAACCGATTGCCGGAGCAAATGCACAGCAGCTAACCCTGCGGGGCGTATCTGCCGCAGATGCCGGAACCTACAGTGTTCAGATCACCTCCCCTGCCGGAACCGTCAAGACAGCAGATATCTGTGAGGTACTGACCGTTTACGAAAACGGACCGCAGGGTGATGTCAATGCCGACGGAGCGCTTACAAATGAGGATGCCGTTTTACTGCGGGAATACCTGCTCACGCAGACGAATAGTATTCCTGCATGGAAGGCCGCAGATGTGAACGGCGACGGTCTGCTCAATGCGAACGATCTCTCACATCTCAAAGCTTTTCTTCTCATGAAATGATGTGTTTCAAATGAATATAAAACAGCACCGATCTGGCTGCGGATCGGTGCTGTTTCTTTTTTGTTAGGTTGCAGAAGGCATTATCAGTCATTGATCTCTCCGGCCTTTTTCCGCCGGAAGAAATCGTTCGTTTCTCTGACAACAACACCGGACAGAAGCAGAAGTGCAATGACATTCGGCAGAGCCATCAGTCCGTTGAAGATATCAGCGAGATTCCAGACTGCCTCAACCGTCAGATACGGGCCGATGCAGACAGCCAAAACATAGATCACACGGTATGCAGCCGTCACGCCTTTATGCGATCCGGTCAGATAAGACAGGCAGCGTTCGGAATAGTAATTCCAGCCGAGGATCGTTGTGAATGCGAATACTGCCAGACAGATCATCAGTATGAATGCGGATAAGCTCTCCGGAAACGGCAGTCCGTAACGGAATGCATCCGTCGTGATCGCGACGCCTGCAAGCTCCTCTTTCGCATAGCTTCCGGCCATGACGATTGACAGACCGGTCATCGTGCAGACAAGGATCGTGTCAATGAATGTGCCGGTCATTGTGACAAGACCCTGCCGGACGGGCTCATTGGTCTGTGCTGCGGCAGCGGCGATCGGCGCAGAGCCGAGACCTGCTTCATTCGAGAAAATACCTCTTGCAATGCCGCTTCGCATCGCAAGAACGATCGCTGTTCCGGCCAGTCCTCCCGTAATTGCACGGGTATCAAATGCGCTTGTGACGATCGTCGATATCGCCGCAGGGATCTCCGTGATATGAGTAAAGATGATGATGAGACAGCATCCGACATATGCAAAGATCATTGCGGGAACAACGAACTCCGTGACAGCCGCAATGCGCTTCAGTCCGCCGATTGTGATGAGCGCGACAAGAATCGTAATGACCGCGCCTGCGATGACTGTCGTCAAAGAGAACTGCTTTCCGATAATCTCAACGGTATGCATCATCTGCGGGTCGAAGAAGTTTTCGGCGGCGGAGGTAATGCCGTTGATCTGGGTAATCGTTCCGATGCCCATCAGTCCGGCCAGCAGACCGAACACGGCAAACACCTTGCCGAGCCAGCGATGCTTTTTTCCGAGACCGTTTTCAATATAATAAAACGGGCCGCCGAGGATATTGCCGTTTTGGTCTGTCTGGCGGAATTTGATCGCGAGAAGTCCCTCTGCATACTTTGTAGCCATTCCGAAAAATGCAGCAATCTCCATCCAGAACAAAGCGCCGGGACCGCCCGCAGCAATCGCAGTTGCGACACCGACGATATTTCCGGTTCCGACAGTCGCGGAAAGCGCGGTACAAAGTGCCGCAAAGCTGGAAACCTCGCCTGTTCCGCCCTCCTCGTTCTTCACCATATATTTCAGCGCAAGGCCGAGCCGTCTGACCTGTAATAATCCGATCCGAACTGTCAGGAAAATGCCGCAGAACAAAATCAGCAGGATCAGCGGTATTCCCCATACATAGCCGTCAATTTCCGAGATGATTTCATTGAGTCGTTCCATTTACACCGTTCCTTATTTCAGAATGTTTCTATTATAACATAAAACGCACGTTTTTTCAAGTGGTTTCTGTGTCTCCGATCAGTCAGGTGCAATCGAACCGTTCTCAATATGGAGCATATGCGTACAGCATCGGTCGATCAGTTCATTGTCATGCGTTACGATCAGTACCGTAATATCGCGGCCGAGTGAACGAAGAAGTGCTGCGGCAGATTTCATGCTCCGGAAATCCAGCCCGCTTGTCGGCTCATCCAATACCAAAAGCTTTTTTCCGGCTAGCAGTGCGGAAGCGATCGCAGTACGCTGCTTCTGTCCGCCGGAGAGAGACATCGGATGGCGATCCTTATATTCTGCAATATCCAGCTTTTCCAGAACAGAAAGCGCTTTATCCTTCTCCGATTCCTCCGCGCCGAGCAGCACCTCTTCAAGGACGGTCTCCGCAAAAAGCTGATGATTGACATCCTGCATGACCATATACGAAAGCTGCATCATGTCCTTCGGCCGAAGCATTTTTCCGCCGATGCTGACGCGGCCTTTGAATCCCTTTTGCAGTCCGCAGAGACATCTTGTAAATGTCGATTTGCCCGCGCCGTTGTGTCCGACGATTGCAGTCACAGAGCCGGCCGGAAGATTCAGATTTCTGATATTCAGCGCCGTATGCTTCCCGTAGCTGAATTTGAAGTCAGTCAGTGAAATGCTGCCGGCACTCTCGAAAGGTCTGATGCAATGCAGTCCGGGCTTTGATTCCAGATAATTCCGCGACGCACGAAAAGCGCGAAGCCCCATTCCATTCAGCTTTTCGGCAGTAAACGAAAAGAACGCATCACCTGCATATTCCGCAGAGATGCGGCCTTTTTCCATAAAGAGAACTCTGTCGCAGAGTCCGGAGAGCCATCCCAGCCGATGCTCCGCAATGATGACCGTTTTGCCCTGCGCTTTCCATGCAGCAATGACCGTCCGCAGCTCCGCGATCGCATCCAGATCAAGATTCGAGGTCGGTTCATCCAGAACGATCAGCTCCGGCAGCATTGCTGAAACACCTGCACAGGCGATTTTCTGCTTTTCGCCGCCGGAGAGATTGAAAATACTCCGGTCCAGCAGATTCTGTATGTGCATCTCTGAGACAGTCTTGCTGAGTCTCTGCTTGATTTCCGCTTCCGGCAATCCCATATTCTCGCAGCCAAAGGCAATCTCCGCGGTCGTATCAACACAGAAAAACTGCGAGCGCGGGTTCTGAAATACGCTGCCGACGGTTCCGGCAAGATCTTCGATCGCGGTCTCACGGATCTGCCTGCCAAACACCGTGATCTCACCGGAAAGCGCTCCCCCATAATAATGCGGGATCAGGCCGTTCAGCAGCCTTGTGACTGTTGTTTTGCCGCAGCCGGATGCGCCGCAGAGCAGGACGCATTCGCCGTGCTGCACTGTCATGCTGACTTCATTCAGTGCGCCCGAATCCCCGTTTGCATATTGAAAGGTCACATCCCTGAGCAGTACCGCATCCTTCATATCACCACCCCGATCATTCCGAGAATCCACAGAATATAAAGCCCCGCTGTCAGTATCAGCACAGCAATATCCTGCACATGAAAACCGATCCTGCATATATTTGTACGGCGTACCTTTGTGCCGAGACCGCGTGTCAGTGCCGCCGCAGAAAGCTCACTGCCGATATTGACGGAGCAGACCATCAGCGGTACAAGCCGGTATTCAATGAACCGCCCTGCATATTTGCCGCCGATGCGGATATCGCGCATTTTCATTGCGGTATTGATCGAAGTGAATTCTTCGAGTACAGTCGGAAAGAAACGGAACATCACCGAAAGCGGGATCGTGATCTGCTGCGGGATATGCATCCGGTGCATGGCGGCGATGAATTCGCTGACCGTCGTGGATGAGAGCATATATGCGCCCATGATGAGCCCCGGCATCAGCCGCACAAAGACCATGCAGCAGATTCCGAGAATGCTCAGCGCAGCACCCGTAATGTACGGGAGAAGCAGAAGCTGCGCCGCCTTGACGGCGACAAACAGAATCCCGAATACGGCCGCTTTCCCGTATTGCTTTGCGGTGAGGAGCAGCACGGCCGGCAGAATGCTGACCGCAGCTGTTCCGTAACGGACGGCGGCGATATCGCTGCCCGTTCCGCCAAGCGCAAAAATGACCAGTGTAATGATGACAAAGAGCTTTGTGCGAGGATCGAGGACAAGCCCGCGGTTTTCGATATCCGCCGTGAAAAGTCCGTCCATGTCAGAGTCTCCACGATGCTGCTTCGCGTCTGCTTTCAACGAAGCTGCGGTAGATGCCGTCCTCCCGCATCAGTGTCTCATGCGTTCCGCGCTGCGCGATTTTTCCGCCGTCAATGACGAGGATCTGATCTGCATTCCGGACGGTTTTCAGACGGTGCGCGATCATGATGATCGTTTTCTCTTTCGTAAGCGCGTCGATCGCCTGCATCAGCTCTGCTTCATTTTCGGGATCGACATTCGCAGTTGCTTCGTCCAGCACAATAACCGGCGCGTCCTTCATGATCGCACGGGCGATTGAAATGCGCTGCTTCTCACCGCCGGAAAGCGATGCACCGCCCTCACCGATGACGGTATCATAGCCGTCCGGAAGCTGCATGATGAAATCGTGACAGCAGGCCTTTTTTGCCGCTTCAATGACCTTTTCCATCGGCGCATCCGGCTGTCCGAAACGAATGTTATTCGCAATCGTATCCGCAAAAAGATACACCCGCTGAAACACAAAGCTGTAATTCTTCATGAGCGCATCCATGCTGTATTGGCGGACATCTTTGCCGTCAAGCGTGACCGTTCCGGCATCGACATCCCAGAAGCGGGAGAGCAGCGAAGTGAGCGTAGTTTTTCCGCCGCCGGACGGCCCGACAATCGCAGTCGTTGTGCGCTCCGGAATATCCAGCGAAATGCTGTCAATGATCTTCCGCTTTTCATAGGCAAAGCTGATATTGTCGGCATGAATATTGCAGTGTGCCGGCGTAATGTCCGCATCGGAAATATCCATCTGCGGCGTTGCGAGGATATCCTGTGCCTGCCGGACACTGACATCGACCGTCCGAAGCAGCGCGGAATACTTGCCCGCATTATCGAGCTGCGCATAGATGAGATACGAGCTGATGATCATGATAATCGTCGTGAGCAGATCCATGCTGCCGCTGATATGCAGAAGAACGGATACAAGAACGATCACCGTGCCGAGCGCCTTGAGCCAGAAGCTCTGCATTGTCATGAACGGGATCAGCTTCAGCTCCATCGCCGAATTTGCGTTTTCATTTTCGTCGATTGCGATATTGAGATCGCGGCTGCGCCTCCCGGTCAGCCGGAATGTCCGCACCTCAAAAATACCCTGAATATATTCGATGACCTTTGCGACCAGTGCGGAATCCTTTTCAAGCTTCTGCTTTGCCATGTCGGCGGATGCTGTCATCATGCCGCTGTTGATCGCGAAGAATACGGCGAGTCCGCCGCAGAGAATCAGTCCGATGCGCCAGTCAAAGACAATCAGCATGAGCGTAATAACCGCTGTCGCGAGCAGCCCGGAGCAGACCAGCATCACAACACGCGTTGCGACATTTTCCAGATTCTGCATGGTATTTGTCGTCACGGACATGATGCGTCCGAGACTGTTTTCATTGTAGTACCCCATCGGCAGATAGCGCAGATGCTCCGCAAGTTGCATCCGCTTATTCGCGCAGGTATTGTAGCCGCCCTCGGTCTGGAGCATGGTCGCCTTTGCCTTGAAAGCGCCGGAGCCGATGATGCTCACAAGCATGATGCCAAGGCAGATGAGGCAGGTCTTTCCGGTGACATTCTGTTCGAGCAGTGCCTTGACCATGCAGGCGATCGCGGGAATTTTCAGCGCTTCAAACATCGCCTGAAACAGGCTCAGAACGATCGAAGCATAAAAGCGCTTTCTGTCAGCTGGTTCGCAGAAATCGAAAAAGCGTTTCAGAATCTTAAACATTGTCCTCACCGTCCTTTGCCGAGATATGAGCCGCCCACATAGCGCTGTAAAGACCGCCGTCTGCGAGCAATTCGTCATGTGTGCCCTGCTCCGCAATCATGCCATCCTTGATAACATAGAGCCGGTCTGCGTTTTTGACGGTCGAGAGCCGGTGCGCAATGACGATCAGTGTTTTTCCTTCGACGAGCTTCGCTACACTGCGCTGAATGATCGCTTCATTTTCCGGGTCGGTATAGGCTGTTGCCTCGTCGAGAATGATGATCTCCGCATTTTTGAGCATTGCGCGTGCGATCGCGATGCGCTGACGTTCGCCGCCGGAGAGGTGTCCGCCCGATGTGCCGACAAGAGTATCATATCCGCTTTCAAGTCCCATGATGAAATCATGACAGCCGCACTGCTTTGCGGCCTCCTCGACCTCGTCATCCGTCGCATTCTGGTTGCCGAGCCGGATATTCTCACGCACGGTCAGGTCAAAGAGATAATTGTCCTGCGAGACATAGGCGATGCGTTTGTTGTAATCGTCAAGCGGGATATCTTTGATATTGACGCCGCCGAACGAAATGCTGCCGCCGTTCACATCCCAGAGACTTGCGATCAGTCTGGCGACGGTCGATTTTCCGCTTCCTGAAGGGCCGACCAGCGCAATGAATTCACCCTGATGCACCGTCATGGAAATGCCGTGCAGGATTTCCTTTTCCGCATAGCTGAAATGAACATCGTCCAGCACGATATCACCGCCGCGGATTCCTTTCGTCAGCTTTTCGGGGCGCTCCATCTCCGGCGCATCCAGAATGCTGCGCACCTCGGTCACAATCGTGTCCATCTGCGCGATATCGTCGGAATAGGACATGACACCGATCAGCGGCTCGATCAGCCCGACTGTCAGGATGATGACCGTGATAAAATCCGCGGTGCTGATCGTGCCGTGCATGGTCATGATACCGCCGATCGGCAGGACAGAAAGCATTGTCGCAGGCATGATGCACATGGCGAAGGTCATATAGACATTGCATTTGCGCATCCAGTCCACAAAGCTCGCGGCGCTTTCCTTTGCGGCAGCGGCGAATTTCTCATAGCTCGACTGTGCCTTGCCGAACACCTTGATGACCTCGATGCCTTTGATATATTCTGTCGTGACGGCATTGAGCGCCTTTGTGGCGCGGACAGTACGGCTGTAGTTTTCCTCGTAGCCGAACATCATCAGCGCATAGCAGACGATACCGAGCGGAACAGTGATGAGCGCGGCCAGCCCGAGCTTCCAGCTGATGCAGAATGTATAAATCAGAATGATGACCGGCGCACCGATGCCCGTTGTGAATTCGGGCAGGATATGCGCAAGCGTTGTTTCGATGCTGTCGATGCGATCGACAATCGTGCTTTTCAGTGCGCCGGAGGGCTGACTGATGACATTGCCGAGCGGCATTTTCGCGAGCTTGTCAAGCGCTTTTTTGCGGATGACTGCCAGCGTATGAAATGTGGCGAGATGCGAATTTGCAGTGGACAGCGCATGGAACAATGCGTGTCCGAGCCAGAGTGCAAGAATGATCAGGCAGTTGATGATATATGCGCTTTTATCAGTGCTGCCCGCGAGCAGATCCTTTACAATGCGTGCGATGAAATAATACGGCACAATGCCGCAGAGCATACTCAGCGCCGCAAGGATCACACTTGCAGTAAATTTTCCCTTTCGTTCGCCGGACTGCGAAAGCAGCCAGACAAACGATCCGTTCTGATCTTTGCCCATTACAGATCCTCCTGTCGGTTTCGGTAATTCTGCGGCGTAACGCCGATCACGTCCCGGAATGCCGCAGAGAATTTCGATGCGTTATCATATCCGAAACGCTGCGCGATCTCTGCAATGCTCAGCTTTTCGGAGATCAGCACAGCCGCGGCAGCTTTCATTTTATACGATTTGATGTATTGGTAAACCGGTGCGCCGTAGACCGCTTTGAATACCTTACGCAGCGATGCGGGCGGCATACCGGCGATCTCTGCGAGCTCCTCCACCGTGAAGGTTTTGTCAAGGCGTTCGGTCACAAGACCGTGGATTTCCTTGACTTTATCCGTCTGACTTACAGGATAATACTGCCGCTGTTCGGTATGCTGTGTATTATCAAATGTGCCTAGAATCAGCAGAAGCTCCGCGATCTTCACCCTGAAATAATCGAGCCGGATTTGCTTCGGCGCATGATACAGCTGGTGAAACAATGCATTCAGCGGTTCATTTGTCCGCAGAAGCAATTCCTTGTTATCCGGACAAAGCCGTTCGGCAAGCATTTGCAGATCCGTATTCAGAAACGGCAATTCCCGCCGCAGAGCAGCCTGTGCATCCTTCTGCAAAAAGCCGATCGAAATGCCGTGGTAATGCGAAAGCGGCATTTCCACTCTGCCTGCATGATGCACACGCCTGTCGATCCGCAGATCACCCGCTTCCATGTAATACCGCCCGCCGAAAGCGTTTTCATGCTCAATGCGTCCCTCACGGCAGTGATCAATGCAAAGGACGGTTTCCGCATTCTGATACTCCGAAATGCAGCTTTTCAAATGAAAATCATTATACATCAGGTATATACCGTCAAAGACGCGGTACATCGTCATGAAACCCTCACCGGATGCATCCTCAAGCTTCAGAACCCTGCATTCCCCTTCTGACGCAACCTCATGCACATTGGAACCGAATCCCGCCTCATCCAGCGCATCAAAAAGTGCTTTGCTCATGCGATGCCGGCCTTTTCAAAATGCTTTTTCAGCAGTGCTCTGCCGAGCAGACCGCCGAGGATACCGCAGACAAATGCCACGATAAACATGACCGGGCACATCCATGTCGGCATCAGCTTTGTAACAGTATCAATGTAATCCTGTCCGAAATTCTGGCGCGTAGACCAGTATTTCTCCGCAGCAAAGAACAGCGGCAGATAATTTGCAGCGACCCACAGGCTGAATACGCCGTTCGTGAGGACTGCTTTGGATGCACTTTGATAATTGCCGCTCTTGTAGACAAGCTCTGCAATCAGACCGCTGACGACCGATACTGCCAGAGGCGGCCAGCTCATACCGGTCAAAAGCATCAGCAGGCCCATAATGGCACTCATGATCCAGATCATGCCGAACTTTTTCACACGGGTGAGAAACAGCATAAACGGAATGCCGCCGAGAATCGGCACAAGCACTGCCAGCAGCGGCAGAAAGACCGGTATGAAACCGAGCATTGCCACTATGAATACAATTACAAAGTAGATCGCCGAGAAAATTCCGATGTTAATGAGATCTTTTCCTTTCATAATTACCTCCGTTGGTTAGCTTTCACTAACCTTATCTAAAAATATCAGCCCTGCCGTGCAGGACTGGTATTATTATATCATATTGCTGCGCCTGTTTCTACTCCATTCTGCTTTCGATGCTCCATTCTGCATTCGGGTTTATCTGTCCTTATGCAGAGCTTTCCAGAGCATTGCAACGAGCCTGTGCCGGTTCAGGCGGGCAGATCAGTCATGCTTTTCAGGCCGATCGCAAGCGTAGAGGCATTGTGCAGCAGCGCGGATGTTGCAGGCGGAAGAATACCTGCTGCACCGAGCAGGATCAGACCGAGATTGAAGCCGATGATCGTGCGGTAATTCCGGCCGATCCGATTCATCAGCGCATTGCTCAGTCGTTTGAGATCCACCAGCGCATACAGATCGTTCGCTGAAATCGTGATATCCGCGATCTCTCTTGCGATCGCAGCGCCCGTGCTGATCGCAATGCCTGCATCTGCTTCACTGAGCGCCGGTGAATCGTTCACGCCGTCGCCGATCATAATAACGCGTCTGCCGGCCTTATGCTCAGCGCGGATAAATGCCGCCTTGTCTTCCGGCAGAACCTCTGCATAATACGCATCCACACCGACTTTTTCAGCAACCGATTTCGCAGTACGCTCGTTATCACCGGTCATCATCACGATATTAGAAAGCCCGAGCGAATGCAGCGAATCTATGACCGCTTTTGCTTCATCACGCAGCGGATCCTCAATACATATGACCGCTGCGATCTCGCCGCCGATCGCAAGATACAGATGTGAATATTCCTTCGGCAGATGCCGGAAAATGCGCTCATCCGGAATCTTGCAGGCTTCATCCTCGACGACAAAATGATAGCTGCCGATCACAACACGTTCGCCGTCGATCGTACTGGATATTCCGTGTGCAACTACATATTCGACCTTGGAATGCCGTTCCTCATGCAGCAGGCCGCGCTGTTCCGCCTCGGCAACGACAGCATTCGCGATCGAGTGCGGATAATGTTCCTCCAGGCAGGCCGCAAGGCGCAGCATCTCCGCTTCATCCCTTCCGCCGAACGGAATGATCTTCGCAACACGCGGCTGCGAATGCGTCAGCGTACCGGTTTTGTCAAAAACGATGGTATCCGCTTCGGCAACAGCTTCTAAGAATTTGCCGCCCTTGACCGTCACGCCGGATTCAGCACACTGCCGCATCGCAGACAGCACCGAGATCGGCATGGCGAGCTTCAATGCACAGGAGAAATCGACCATGAGAATTGAGACCGCCTTTGTCGCATTGCCCGTCAGCAGATAGGTCAGCAATGTTCCGCCGAGACACCAAGGCACGAGTCTGTCAGCGAGATTAGCCGCCTTGCTTTCCGCTGAGGATTTCATCTGCTCGGATTCCTCGATCATCTTCACGATCCGGTCATATCGTCCGCTGCCCGCCGTATTCTCGACCTGCACTGTGCATTCGCCGTCCTCGACGACGGTTCCGGCATAGACATATGCACCCGCTGACTTGTGAACCGGAACAGACTCCCCTGTCATGGATGCCTGATTGACCATCGCATCACCGGAAATAACTTTTCCGTCAAGCGGGATCATCGAACCGGTGCGAACAGTCACGCAGTCGCCCTTCTGAATCTGTGAGACCGGAACCAGAAGCTCCTCACCGTCCGCAGTCAGCATCCAGACCTGCTCAACACCGAGCGACATGGTTCTCGCGAGATCATCGACCGATTTCTTATGTGTCCACTCATCGAGAATATCTCCGATCTTCAGCAGAAACATCACACTGCCGGCTGTATTGTCATCGCCGCGCAGCATCGAAACCGCGATCGCAACCGCATCCAACACTTCGACTTCGAGCTTTCCGCGCAGCAGACACTTCAATCCCTTGATGATAAATCTGATCGCACGAAGCCACGACAGCACTTTGCGTACCGGTGCCGGGAGCAGCAGCTTATGGAGCAGACGGCGGAATATCGCTGTTTCGAGCATATCTTCAAACTCACGGTTCAGCGCTCTGCCGGTCTTGGCCGGAACCAGTGCTTCCGCATCTGCACTGTAGCAGAAATCTGCCAGCGCAGAGAGTACCTCCTGCCTGTCACAGCGATAATACAGAATCACATCGCAGGTGCGGTCAAAGACCTGAACCTTTGTGACCCCGTTGACCGCAGACAGCGCATATTCTGCAATATCCGCCTGATTCAGAGTCATGTGCTTCTGGCAGAAATGTACGCGGATACGTCCTTTTGATTCATGCAGGATCTGACATTTCATATGATTCACCCCACAGTAAAACAGACCGCCGGAGCGGTCTGCTTCTGATTATTTTCCGGTTTCAGCTGCGTCCTCGATGATGCTTTCAGCGGCATCAGCGATCACAGCGGCTTCCTCTGCTGCGGCACGCTCTGCGTTGATCTCCTTTGCATCGCTGAGAATATCATCGCAGTTTTCACGCACGGTCGTGACAGTCTCCATGACGCTGTCCTTTGCGCGAAGCACGGCTGCAGTCGCGTTCGTGTAGCATTTTTTCGCATCTCTGCTACTCAGGATCTTGATGCCCGCCGTGCCGAACAGCACGCCGCCGGCAAACAGACCGAGCTTTCCCCATGGCAAACGGCTCATTTCGATCACCTCTTTTTTCATTCCGGAGCATATGCTCTTTTCTATTTATTATAGCACATACGTTATTTTATTTCTACTCCAATCGGACATTAGAATAAAAACCGGCCGGCGCCGCAGTGCATCCTGCGGTACCGACCGGTTTCTTGTTGTTTCACGCTTTATTTCAGATGGCTGACCAGTTCATCCAGCAGGCCGCAGCTGTAAGATTCGAGAAAATCGGTGAGTTGAAGTTTGCCTTTCAGTAAAAGATGCAGTCCGGTCAAGGGTCTCATTTCCAGAGGAAGGACGTCCGGCTTTACCCGCTCTGCAGACAAGATCGGAACGTTCCTGGGGCCGAACATACCGCCGCAGGAATGCGTTTTATCCGGATAAAATTCGATACAATTCAGTCCCATATCTGTGTGATCCGCGTTTCGCAGCCAGCGTGCGTTTTCATCTGCATGGCTTTCATCCGCAGCGACGAAATAATACCCTTCCGCACAAATAATATCTCCGGTCTGATAACTGTGCGGGATCTCTGCAAACGCCAGCTTGATATTCCAGTCTTCATCCCCGTCAAACCGGATATCCATGATCTCACCGGTTTTGCTGATATGGTATCTGATTGCCGGCGCTTCCGAATCGTCAGCTCTTTCACGCAGAATCATCGCACTTTCACCGTCATCCATTTCCTGACAGGTGCGCTCAACAGCAGCCGCAAAGGTTGCACAGGGCTCCATATAAGGAAATACAGGCGCGTAATAAAGATATTCATCCGACGGCTCCGATTCCGTCTGATTCATTGCAAATATCAGCGCTTCGATATACATATCAAGGATCTCTGCAAAGTCATTGCTGACACGCAGATTGTAGATTCCACGGCGAAAATCTGCGGTGGTATACGCCTCACCGCGCTCGATCAGCGCTCTCAGCTTCCTATCCATGTTCTGCTTCTCGCTCTGCGCGATCAGAATGCACTCCACAGCAGGCGCAAGCTCCTTCCCGCGCAGCATTTCGCGCAGTGTTTCCGAGTCGATGAATTGCAGCACATCAAACTTCATATGAATCCTCCTTTTCCGAACAGTTGATTTAATGAACTTGGTGACCGTATCGGTCTCATTTCCCTGCATTTTTATTATAGCAGAGATTGTGTTCAGAATTTTGAGCATTCAAACCCGAGATATCCTTATTGGCAGATTGCATTTCGGAAATGAGAAAGGTGAAAACTGCGCTGTCTCTGTCACGCAGAATGCAATACAACAAGGGAGGAAACCCGTGTGGGGGCTCCTCCCTTTTCGTATGCGTTTATTTGCGCGGATAGACCGTCCCGCCGATCTCGACCGCCGTGACATCGGAGATATCCAGATACTCCTTGTGCGAATAATATGCGCGGTAGATACCGGTCTCGTTTCCGTTCTCATCACGCAGCTCTGTAATTCCGGCACTCTGATTGTCAAGCTGCTTTTTCGTACCGTCTGCATAGATCAGCCAGCGTTCCGGTTCATCTACCGGATCCCCGACAGGCTCAGTATATCCCGCAGGCGGTTCCGTTCCGGTATAGACCAACTCAAAGCACGAGAGCCGATAGACCGTATCGCTCCCGTCGCTGAATTCCGCGACCGGCGTATTCTGCTCCGGATGGATCGGGATGCGGATATCCGGAAAGCCGCGGAAGGACAAGAAGCAGTCCGATTCCTCGCGGTCTGCATATTCCACGAAATATGCGAGGTATTCCGGCCCTGTTGCCGCCTCGGTTTCCGGATGATAACCGAATCCGAATCCGCCGGTGCCAAACTGCGTCAGCGAGCCGTCCGCGTGGACTGTCTTTGACATCATATCCATGAAGTCAGGCGGATTACCGTTTTTGTCAGCCGCCGAGATCAGGAACAGCCGGTTCATGCCGTCGTCGATCTCGGTCTCGACGGTCAGTGTCACATCACCCGTTTCGTATACGACCGGCGCAGGCAGCTCGGCCATAGAGACCTGATCCGCGCCCTGATTGCCGAAGAACGAATCCAGCAAATGTTTATTGCGCGCAGCCAGCGCGGATGCGCCGACGGTCAGGCAGACTGCCGCGGCAACGGCTGCTGCGATCACCGGCAGACGGTGCCGCTTCTGCCTGATCCTTCTCTCCTTGACGGCATTGACGATCAGATCATCGTCGATCATGCCGATCGCATCTGTTAATGTATCGAGCTTCATATGAGTTCCTCCTCTCTGAGCATATCACAGAGTTTTTTTCTTGTGCGGAACAGAATGGATTTGACCTTGCTCTGCGAAAAACCAAACTGCTTCGCGATCTCTGAAATCGAATTGAAATACCAGTATCTGCATACAAAAATGCTGCGCTCGGTTTCCGGAATCCCTTGCAAAAAGCAGTTGATCCGGAGTGCCAGCTCCTTTGCTTCGACCTCCTGCTCCACATTCTGACCGGAACCGACGCATTCGGCCAGCTCGTCCAGTGCGGCAGTGGTTTCGCCGTTTCCGCGCTTTGCGGCATAGGCCGTGCGCAGGCGCTTGAGACTGAGTGTACGCGTGATGCGGCCGATGTAGGCGGTCAGCGTCTCCGGCTGATTCGGCGGAATGCTCTGCCAGACCGCAAGATAGGCTTCATTCACGATCTCTGCGGCATCCTCCTCGCTTCGCAGGATACTGCGTGCAATGCTCATGCAGTAGCCGCTGTATTTTGCGGCTGTCTCCTGCACGGCCTGTTCGTTTCTCTCCAGATACAGTGCAACGATCTGCGAATCTTCCATTGCATCCTCCCTTCTGTTTGATTGGAGCTCCTGCTATATATATTCCCAAAAATGCAGAGCGGTTGCAGTTTTTTCTGCGATATGCAAAAATTTACGAAAAACTGAACGATCTGCGGTTAAACGGCTTTTAATTTGTAATCGTGCATGAAAACAGTATAATAATACATTGCAATTTTGATAATCATATGATATAATGATATTGCCATCTATATATAAAGGGGGAACCGATGATGAAACATAAAACAGGCAGACTGCCTGCTGTCATGCTAGCCGCTTCATTCGCAGTGATGAACGGCCTGCCGCAGCCAGTCTCCGCCGCCGCGCAGACAATTCGCGCGGTGTATGCAGATACCGCAGGGCGTATCGTCAGCGGCGCATCGTATACGATCGCGGCGCGGCTCAGCGGCAAGCTGATGACGGCGGAATCAGACGGCAATGTGCAGCAGTGGGAATCCGTCGGATCGGCGGAGCAGCAATGGATTATCATACAGGAATCCGACGGCTGCTGTGCGATCCTCTCTGCCGCAGACCGCTCGCTCGCAATGACCGTCGAGGGCGGAACAAGCGCAAACGGCAGCAATATCTCGCTCTCGCCCTATACCGGCGACGATGCGCAGCATTTCCGCCTGACGCGCACGGACGACGCCTATATCATCCGCGGCAAGCGGAGCGGCAATGCGGCGCTCGATGTCTATGACATCAGCTATGAAAACGGCGCAAATATCGACCAGTGGGATTACTGGGGCGGCGAGGGCCAGAAATTCTATATCCGTCCGGTCGGAAATCAGTACACGATGTGCGCCGGTGATCTCGATTTCAGCGGAACCCTCGATGCCCGCGACCTGAGCCTGATGCGCCGCGGCATATCGGGCGGCTTTGACAGTGTGATGAAAAGGATCGCCGATCTCAGCGGTGACGGCAGCGTCAGCGAGGCGGATCTTGCAATGCTGACAGACGGCCTGCTCAAAGACAAATGGAGCTTTCCGGCAGAATGCAGTATCCCATATGACGAAAAGCCGACGGCCTATCTCTTTGCTTACTTCCTCGGCAATGCGCCGGAGCAGGAGCGCCTGTCCTATGCCGTTTCCACGGACGGCTACCACTTCACTGCGCTGAACGGCGGCCGCGCTGTCTGGGATTCACCGGTCGGCACGAAATGTCTCCGCGATCCGTATATCTTCAAAGGCGAGGACGGCCTCTATCATCTGCTCGCGACTGATATGAAATCCTCGCTCGGCTGGAACAGCAACCGCAATCTCATCAGTGCGAAATCGACCGACCTCGTGCATTGGTTCGATGCGTCACTGATCGAGATCGCAAACAAATATCCAAATATGATGAACTGCGACCGCGCATGGGCGCCGCAGGCGATCTATGATCCGGAGCAGAAATCCTACATGATCTATTTCGCGGCGCGTGTTCCCGGCACGGATGATCGCACGATCATGTATTATGCTTACAGCAAGGATCTGATGAAGCTCGATACCACGCCGGCACTCCTGCTTGCACCGCAGAGCGGCCATGACGCGATCGACTCGGATATCATCTGTCAGAACGGCAAGTACTATATGTACTACAAGGACGAGACCACAAAGGGCATCTTCCTTGCAGAGGCCGAGCACGCTTCCGGCCCGTACCGCGAGATCCACAAGATCTCCGAGGGCAATCTCGGCGTCGAGGGGCCGAATATCTATAAACTGATCGACTCCGACGAATGGCTGCTGATGTCCGATGCATACGGCAACGGCTATTATGTCATGCAGAAAACGACCGACCTCGAAAACTTCACGACTGTCAGCCGGAATGATTACAGCTTTGATTTCACCCCGCGCCACGGCTATGTCATCCCGATCACGGCGGAGCAGTATACTGCGCTGATCCATGCATTCCCGTCCGGCTCGCTCGGCACATACAATACCGGTGTGCAGCCGGTCACAGTCAGCGCGGCAGCAGGCAGCAATGTCCGTCTCCCGCAGACGGTGACCGCAGAATACAGCGACGGCAGCACAACAGATTTTGCCGTCTCGTGGGATGAAAACGATCTTGCAAAGCTCATCGGCGCCGCACCGGGAACCTATTCCGTCAGCGGAAAAGTGCTTGCTGCGGATTATGCAAATCCGCTGATCGAGGAGCGCGCCGATCCCTTTGTCACGGACGGCGGCGACGGCTATTATTATTTCACGGCCTCGTATCCGGCATACGGCAGCGCTGACAAGGGCTATGACCGCATCATTCTGCGTCGGAGCAGTACCGTCGCAGGACTGGCCGGTGCAGAGGAAAAAACGATCTGGTCGGCGCATCCGAACGGCCTGATGTCACGGCATATCTGGGCGCCGGAAATGCATAAGATCGGAGATGCGTGGTATATCTTCTTCGCCGCCGGAACAAAGGAAAATGTCTGGGCGATCCGCCCGTATGTGCTGCGCTGCGACGGTGACCCGTATACGGGAAGCTGGACGGAGTGCGGACAGATGCAGCCCTCCTCCGGTGATACAGAATCCTTTGCGGGCTTCTCGCTCGACATGACCTACTTTGAGCACAACGGAAAGCATTATGTCATATGGGCGGAAATCAAGGGCGATTCCTCCCTGTTCATGGCGGAGATCAACCCTGACGAGCCTTGGAAGCTGGCCTCCAAGCCGATCCTGCTGACAAAGCCGGAATACGACTGGGAAATGGTCAATCACCGCGTCAACGAAGGCCCCGCTGTCCTCAAAGCAAACGGCAAGGTCTATGTGTTCTTCTCTGCATCCGGCACCGGCTCGGAATACTGCGTCGGCAAGCTGACCGCACAGGCGGACGCGGATCTCATGGATCCCGCTAGCTGGAGCAAGACAAAATCGCCGGTTCTGACCTCTGCTGATGTGGAAGGCGAATCCGGCCCCGGACACAACTCCTTTGTGACCGACGAAAACGGCAATCTGCTGATCGTCTATCACGCAAGGCCGTCTTCCCATGACAAAAAGCAATGCGGCACATACGCATCTGATCCGCTCTATGATCCGTGCCGTCATACTCGCGTGCGGCAGGTATTCTTCGGCGCAGACGGCGAACCGGATATCTCGGTCAGGCCGGATGATCTGCTGAAACCGCAGTACCGCACTGTCACCGCGACCGTTACGATCACCTGATACTCTGCAAATCCCGCAGCAGCATTTTACGCTGGCTGTGGGATTTTAGTAATCTGTAAAAACAGAAACGCCATAGTATCTCTGAACGTACATCAGAAATACTATGGCGTAAAACTTGCGTATTTGCGTTAATTATGCCATGCCTGCGGTGATGATCGCCATTGCATAGACCTCATCCGCATTGCAGCCGCGGGAGAGATCGTTGATCGGCGCATTCAATCCCTGAAGGATCGGGCCGTATGCAGCATAGCCGCCGAGACGCTGTGCGATCTTGTAGCCGATGTTGCCTGCTTCGATCAGCGGGAAGATGAAGGTATTCGCCTGACCTGCGACCTTGGAATCCGGGCACTTGGTCTTTGCGACCTCTGCCGAGACAGCCGCATCAAACTGGAATTCACCGTCGATGACGAGCTCCGGATCAATCTTGCGCGCTTCAATTACAGCATCATGGCTGAGCTGGACAGTGCCGCCCTTGCCGGAGCCGTAGGTGGAGAAGCTCAGGACTGCGACCTTCGGATCAATGCCAAAGAATGCAGCGGTGCGTGCGGTCTCAACAGCGACCTCACCGAGCTGCTGTGCAGCGCTCAAGACAACATTGCCGTCCTTGTCGAGTCTGTCGGAATAGCCGAGATTGATCGCGCAGTCACCCATTGCGATCTTCTCCTCAACGCCGTCCTTCTCGCGGAACAGGATGAAGCTGGAGCTGACGAGATTTGCGCCCTTCTTGGTCTTGATGATCTGGAGCGCCGGTCTGACGGTATCAGCGGTGGAATATGTCGCGCCGCCGAGCAGAGCGTCAGCCTTGCCCATTTTCACGAGCATCGTGCCGAAATAGTTGGATTTTTTCAGCGCTGCACGGACTTCGTCCTCGGTCATCTTGCCCTTGC
>DGSY01000104.1 GCA_002394125.1 Ruminococcus sp. UBA4350 | reverse complement strand
GAGAGCGAAACTCCCCAGCGTTCAAGCGTTCGCGGGCTTGGGTGCCTACAAGTGAGGCACCCATTCATAATAGCATCGCGAAGCGATACCTTATTATTAACCATTCTAAACCGCCTGTTTTGTCAGGAAAACCACTCAAATCAATCCTAGCCCCATAAAACAAGGCAGATGCCGCAGCGATTGCAGCATCTGCCTTTTGTTATCAGTTTGCGTTTGCGGTTTTGACGAAATTCGGATTGTGGTAGATGACCACTCTGCCCGGCATCTCGTTATAGAGCGTCCAGCCGAGCGATTCCAGAATCGGTGTGGTGAATTCGCCAAGCTCACCGGTCGGCCCGTAAACCAGATACTCATAGCGATCCGGTTCGAGCAGGCGGTTATTGTCGCGGTCACAGTCGTTGAAATCGTAGAGGTAAATGTAATCGCGGTCAGCGCAGTGCGGAAGCAGGAAAGGCGTTGCACAGACGACACCGTCCTGCGGAATGCTGTCAAGAACCTCCTCGACCTGCCGGAATCCCTCCTTGCCGTTTTCGTAGGAAATGCGGGAATCGAGATTCTGGATCGACATACCGACAAAGAAAACCATTGCGGCCGAGCCGAGCAGGATCGAAAGATCATGCTTTTTCTCCTCGCCGAGATCGTCCAGATTGAGGATGACGGTAAAGAGCAGCAGGCAGAACGGTCCGAAGATATACTGATAATTGATATCCGCAGCATAGCCGTAGCCTGCACCGATGCAGAGATTCATGATGATGAACGGGAGCATCAGCAGATAGCGGTGGATCTTCTTCGTGATGAACGGCAGGAACAGGATCGGGAGCATGACCTTGAAGAAGAAGTTGATCGTCTGCTCCTGAATCAGCAGGCTGAAGAAGTAGGAGGGATCAAGCAGAACATTCTTGACGACCTCACCGAGCCCGCCGCCCGGATTGATGATGAGATTGCCGAAGCGGATCGCGGTCATCGTCGCGCCGTCACCGTGGGCAGTCAGCCAGCGAACGATCAGGAGCATATAGACACCGCTGAGCGCTGCCATTGAAATGCCCTGCCAGCGCATCTTTCTGTCATTCTTATATTCAAAGAACATGAACAGTCCGATGCAGACGATATAGAGCGGTGCGTCCTCCTTGACGATGCAGACCAGCACCGTGAAGACCCATGTCAGAACGGAACTCTTCCGGTCAATCGCGTAGAACAGCCACATCAGCAGCGTCGGAAGAAACGCATTTTCGTGGAAATCATAGAAGCAGGGGGAGATGATCGAAATGCTGAATACATAGGCGAAGCTGATGAGGATCAGCGCGAGTCCCTTGATCTTGTGGCGCTTTGCGATCAGGAACATCGGGATCGCGCCGCCCATTGCGAGAACTGCCTGCGCGATCAGCAGGGTCGATTCCTTCGGGATCAGCTTGTAGAACGGCACGAGCAGATAATAGATATACGAAGCATGGATATTGAAATGCGAAAGCAGTGTGTCGCGCTCGCAGGTGGTGTATGCGTGAAGGCCGTTTGCAAGATAGTGGTACATCTGCACGAACAGGCCGAAATCGTGGCAGGCTGTGCCGAAGATCATATGCCGCTTGACTGCGCCCTCTGCGATGAAAAGCATGATCAGGATCGTCGAGACCAGCACGACCGCACCGGCAACAGGCCAGGGGATCGCTTCAAACGGTTTGCGTGACGGGAGCTTTGCCAGCACATAATAGATGAAGACTCCGGACACGAACATCACGGCAGTGGTCATGAAGAAATTGTTGGCGTGCCAGAGCATTGCGATATCGAAAAAGAGAACGGAGAATATCGCGAAGCCTTGATCTATGACCCGCGCCTTTTTCGGAACGATCGAGTGGAAGCAGGACAGCGTCGCGAAGCCTGCGATCAGGAAAATCAGCGAGCAGATCAGCATACTGCCGCCGTTGATCTTCGGAACGAAGTCGCGCCAGTTTTCCACCGGATTGAGCATGAACTTTTTGCGCAGATAGATGACCCAGAAGCCGGAAAGCAGGAAATAGAGCCCGATCATGCGGGTCAGCAGCATATTCGGCAGGTCGTACCGGGTCAGCAGCCCCTTTGCATCACTGATCAGGGTTTTGAACGAATACTGTTCCTCTGCGGGGGGATCTGTACTGTCAGGGGCAGCCGCATCCGCGGCGGGCTTGGTTGATGTATCTGCATCCGCAGCGGGCTTTGATGAGGTATCCGCATCCGCCGTTTCTGCGGCGGTGTCTGTTTCCGGCTCCTCCGCAGCAGGTGTCAGCTCCGTTTCCTCCGCAGCAGGTGTCAGCTCCGGTTCTTCCGGAATCAGGTCTGCCGGAGCATCATCGGGTTCATCGGGAACCGGCTGTGTGATGTCCTTTTCCGGCACGGCGGGCTGCCGTTCCGCGTCCGGCCGGCGTTTTTTCTTTGCCATAGTATCCTCCTCAAGCTGTGTTTTTCCGGGCATCAGCGCCCGCACTTCACATACTGTTTATTATACCACAATCCCCGCATAAAAGTCAATCCCTATTCTCTGCCGGCTCTGCCGACCGGTATAAAACGGCGCGGATGTGCCATACTGATAACAGAGCTGCATTCCGGAAGGAGGTGCGCAGAATGGTCGGTTTTCTGCTCGGCTGTATGCTCGGCGGCACTGTCGGCACAACGGTCATGTGCCTTTGCATCGCATCGAAAAACAGCGATCATCCCGAATACTGATCAGCACAAAAAAAGCGGTGCATTCATTGCGAGAACGCAAATCCTGCACCGCTTTATTTCACATTGCTTAGACGGTCACATCATGGAACTGGATATTGCCGAACGAAACCTCTGACGGTCTGTTCCAGATTGCCTTCATAAATACCGGATAGGCCTCCTCCGCGATCGACATCAGACGGCGGAACACCTCAACAGCCGCCGGGCCGATGTGCTCGGTATTCTCCGGGAAATCATATTCGATCGTCACTGCCTCCGATTCCGGAGCCACAACGAACTTGACATAGCGGTAACGGTTGTTCATCTCATTGGCCACGCGCAGCATCTCCGTCACATCCTTTTCCTTGAAACGGACAAAATGCGGCACACGCACAGACACATCATTCTTGTCGTCAGTGCTCAGGAAATGCACAGTGAAAGATGTGTAATCCACGATTGCATTTGCAGTCAGGCGGGAGCTTTCCTCATCCTCCTGTACACGGAAGATCAGATCGTCCTCCTCAAATGCCTGTATCATTTCTTCGATTGCCGGATACATCATATTCCTCCTTCCCGCACTCAGTTCTTCAGGACTGCCATGAATTCCGGATAGCACTGGTCAATGATTCCTGCGCTGCGCATCAGCATTTCATAGGCACATTCGCCGAGATTCTCAGATTCCAGCGCAAAATCAAATGCCGCATCTATGGAATATGAATCTGTGTCAATAGAGAATTTCAGGAAACGGAATTTGTTATTGCATTCATTGACAACCTTCAGCATCTCACCGAACTTTTCCTCCGGGAAACGCACCAGATTGAAAATGCGGAGCGCAACATCATTCTTCTCACTTCTCGAAATATACATTGCCTCGAATCCTGTGCTTTCCGCAGTGATGCCGATATGCAGCGCGCTGCTGTTGTCGCGGGCTTCGATGCCGCACTTCAGGTTGTGCTCCTGCATCGTCTTGTAAATCTCATCTGTTGCCGGATAGACCATTGTCATCCCTCCTTTTTTAGATATCTCTATTATAATACATCCTGCGGGAAATGTCAAGCAAACATTGCAGGCTGACTGCCGTATTTTACAAAGCAGTTACAAATCTGCGCTGCGTCTTGACAAATACGGGAGAATCGTGTATAATAAGGAAAATTTTCAGAAAGGCAGGTGAATCCCATGAAACGCAGTGACAGTCAATACAAGCACACGATTATGAAAACCGAATACAGGATTACACACAAGACATGGAATTCGCCCGAACGATCTGTCTCCGTGCGTGCTTTTGGCGCATGATGATTTCAGAGAAGATGAGCGCTCCTGCTTTGTGCAGGGGCGTTTTTTTGTTTGGTCGTTCGGGCTTTCCGGAAAGGAACACAGTATGTTTGAAATACAAGGAAAGTACGCATCTGCGAAGGTTTTCGCAGAGATCGCAGAGGAGAGCGCGATCGCACAGATCCTAGCGCTCTGCAATCAGCCCGTCAGCGAGGGCGCGAAGATCCGCATCATGCCCGATGTCCACACCGGTGCAGGCTGTACGATCGGCACGACCATGACCGTCACCGATACCGCAATCCCGAATCTGGTCGGTGTCGATATCGGCTGCGGCATGGAGACCGTCCGGCTGAAGGAAACTCATATCGAGCTGCAAAAGCTCGACAAGCTGATTTATCAGAAGATCCCCTCCGGCTTTGATGTGCGGGAAACGCCGCACCGCTTTGCCGAGGAGTTTGCGCGGGAATCGCTTTACTGCGCCGACCGCATCCATGTCCGCCGGATGATGCAGAGCATCGGCTCGCTCGGCGGCGGCAATCACTTCATCGAAGCAGACCAGTCCGAGGACGGCAGCATCTATCAGGTCATTCACTCCGGCTCGCGGCATCTCGGCGTCGAGGTTGCGCGGTATTATCAGGAGGAGGCCTACCGGCAGCTCAACTGCGCCGGTGCGGACGACATCAAGGCGCTGATTGCCGAAATGAAGGCGAACGGTCAGCAGAAGCAGATACAGAAGACGCTGAAGAAGCTGATGACCGAAAAGCGCACGGATGTCCCGAAGCATCTCGCCTATACCGCAGGCAAGCTCTTTACGGAATATATCCACGACATGAAGCTGACGCAGGAATTTGCAATGCTCAACCGCCGTGCGATGATGGATGAGCTGATCCGCGGCATGGGTCTGCATATCGCCGAGCAGTTCACGACGATCCACAACTACATCGACACGGAGCATATGATCCTGCGGAAGGGCGCTGTCTCGGCGCGGCGCGGCGAAAAGCTGCTGATCCCGATGAATATGCGCGACGGCAGCCTGATCTGCACCGGCAAGGGCAATGATGACTGGAACCAGTCCGCCCCGCACGGCGCAGGCCGTCTGATGTCCCGCGCCGCAGCGAAGTCCTCGTTCACGGTCTCGGAATTCAAGAAGCAGATGCAGGGCATTTACTCGACCTCGGTCAGCAGCGGTACGCTCGATGAATGCCCGATGGCATATAAGCCGCCGGAGGCGATCATCGGCTGCATCGGTGATACGGTCGAGATCAATGAGATCATCCGTCCGATCTACAATTTCAAGGCAGGTGAAGCTGACTCATGAAGAAATTCGTTCCGTATGAGAAAATGAGCAAGAAGCAGCGGCGCGAGGCTGACCGTCAGCGCCGCGGCGTCTGGGAGATCTCGCCGGTCACGCGCATTGCGGACACGGACAAGACACATTATTCGCGGAAGATCAAGCACAAGAAAAACGGCAGAGACGGGTCTCTGCCGTTTGCCTTCCGTGCAGAAGCACAGGCGTCCGTATATTGAGAAAGGAGCAATCCAATGAGAACATCGGAAATGCAGATCAGCGAACACATCGGCACGCAGTTTACATTTGAGAATTTCAATGTTACGCCGCAGAACAGGGCTGCTTTTGAAAAAGCAGGCAGATTTGCAGAAGACAGCCGCGCAAAGCCATTGTATCTCACCGGCGGCTACTGCATGGGCAAGACGCATCTGCTTTTTGCAGTCCGGAATGCGATTTTGCGGCTCCGGCCGGATTGCAGAGTCATTCTGACGGATGCAAAGCTTTTGTGCGAAGAAATGGTGCATACGCTCACAGCGCATCAGACGCTTGATTTGTTCTATGAAAGTTACCGCAGTGCGGATGCTCTGCTGATCGACGATATTCAGCTGCTCGCGGGAAAGGATGCAACGCAGAAGGCGCTGATCCGGCTGCTGAATGCTCTTTCCGAATCTGGCGGACAGATCATGCTGACTGCATCGGGCAGCGGGGAGCAGCTGAACAGGCGGCTTTGCGCAGAAGGCTTTCCCGGCGAGGCTGTTTCGGTCGGTTGATACAATCAACGGAATTTGTCGCCGGGCAGTGCCCGGTGCCGTTTCCCTACGACGCCGTTTCGCGGAGCATACCAGATACATCGCTGTTACGGCGCTGGCCGCGCCTATTTTACGGTCTGTGGAAGTCTCATTTTACATTCATCGCGTATGGAGAACTTTAGGAAATGGAAACCGGCACTGCCGGCGGGGCTTTGTAATGCTCACATTCCGCTGAATTCATGGAGCAGAAATTTTCTTGCCGCAGGGAATGCATCGGCGCTGTCCGCCGTAAGCTGCATTTCCAGCAGAACCTCGGCCTCCTCCGGACAAAGCGGCTCCGGCTGGCGGCGGATATAATCCTGCTGCATATTTTCAAGCCGCAGATCGCCGTCCGGCTGAATCTCCACCGCGATCTCCGTGCAGAGCCATGTGTCCGGAGTAAAGCCCATGCCGGCGTAATCGCCGCTGACATAGAGATGCCCGTCCGCAAAGCGCACGGTGTATTCGCACCACTGCATCTTGCATTCAAATTCATCCAGCATCTTCGCGGTGCCGTCAAAATCGGTATAGAGCTGGAACACCGGCACGGCCGCACAGCCGTCCTGCACCGCATCCAGCCGGATCACGAGCAGATCCTCTTTGCCGTCTCCGCGGAAATCACGCAGATAGGCCGCCGCAATGCCTGCATTCTCGTACGGCGTTTTCGGATCATCCTTGCCGGAAACGCCCCAGCGCGGAATGAGAATTTCGTCCATGAGCGCGGCATATGCGGGGGGCAGCGCGTTTTCAGTCACAGCGGTCGTTTCCGCTGGCGCTGCATCGGTCTCTGCGGCAGTCGTCAAGGGTGCTGCGGTCGTCTGCACGGCTGCTGTCGTAGTCACTGTTGTTTCGGTCGGTGCAGCGGTCACTGCGGCGGTCGTTTCCGTCCATGTTGCGGCCGGCTCCGGCACCTGCCTTTCCGGATGCAGAACGAGCAGCGCGGCCGAGCCGATCAGCGCCGAAATGCAGAGCAGAACTGCCGCAAGAAAGAGCGGCGGATTCCCGCCGGGTACTCGTTTCATGACAGCGCCCCCTTATTTGAGCCAGAGGATCAGCCCGACAATATTTGCAATAAGCAGCGCCGCATTCGCCGCGATCAGAATTTTTCGCATCTTCATATCCTTATCGTCGTTTTTCTGATTCCGCGCTGCCGTCTGCCGGTATGCGGGACTCTGTGCCGCAGGCGCTGTGCGGGACACAGGCTTCTGCTCAGTACGCGGCGCGACAGGCGGCGGGGGAGCAGATGTATGATGCTCCGGCTGAACAGGCGGCGCGGGTGTTGTCTGCACAGCGCCCGCAAAATCTGCGGGATTCAGCTGCCAGGGCGTATCCTTTGTTGCTGCCGCCTGCTGCATCGGTATCGGCCTTTTTTTCTGTTCAGCGGGCTGACTTTCTGAAGAATGCG
>DGSY01000136.1 GCA_002394125.1 Ruminococcus sp. UBA4350 | reverse complement strand
AGCTAGGAGTGGTTGGCGCTTACATGAGAACAGCCGCCGGTGCGCAAAAACACTGGCGGCTGCTTCTGTTTCAGCACAAAAAATGAAGGCAACGGTTATGTCTTGTATGGAACTGTGTGCAGCTTCACAACAGTATCCGGTCTGTATGCCTGTCTGAATTCCATTTTACGGAATCAAAGAAAAAGCACTGTGTCAGGCTGCACAGTGCTTTTTATCAGATTATGACAGACCGGGAATCATCCGCTTCACTCTGCCCGAAAGCAGAACAGCCAGCGCGAGCTTGAGAAGATCCGGCAGGATGAACGGAAATACGCACCACGACATGACAGTCATCATGCTGACCGCGCCGGTGTGTCTCGTATACAGCACATAAAACCATACCGTGCCGAATGCATAGCAAAGGGCAAGGCCGACAACCAGCGCCGCGATCTTCACCCAGAGATTCTCCCCGAACAGATGCTCCGCGACCAGATAAACCAGACCGGTCAGCAGGAAGCCGATAATGTAGCCGCCGGTGTTGCCGAACAGAATGCCGACGCCGCCGCTGAATCCTGCAAAGACTGGCACACCCGCTGCGCCGAGCAGAATATATACGAGGATCGACAGCGAGCCGCGCATCCCGCCGAGCAGCAGCAGTACGAAAAAGACCGCAAAGGTCTGCATCGTGAACGGAACGGTCAGCGGAATGCTGATCCATGAGCAGATTGCGATCAGCGCTGCGCCGATCGCTGTGTATGCGAGATCAAGTGTGCGAAATTTCGATTGTACCATTAAGATTCCTCCGTTTCTCTGCAAAGCCCGTACCACTGGCATCCGCCGCAGACCGCAGCAAATGCGTCTGTATGGAAAATCTTCGCAGATGCAATATTTTTCAATGATGTCCAGTCTGCTGTCATGCCGGCTTGCAGCGCGCAATGCTCCGATACGGCGCGGTCAAGTGCCTGAACCTTTTCCGCAGTATCGCATTCCGCTCCGGCTTTATGCGGGCAGGCCGCGCAGACATCGTCACAGCCCGCAGTCAGTGTGACAGACGTATCCGGCCTGTCATGGAGCGCCGCACAGACCGCAGTCATATGCGCGGTAAATGCGGCGTCATAGCCTTTTCCTGTGAATTTCTGAATACACAGAAGATGATGCGGACGCAGCTTCATACATCCGCACCGTCCAGCAGTGATTCGAGGATCTCCGCCGCATCGGTCACGCAGCTCCGGCACGGGCTTTTGACCGCTCCGCTTTTCAGCTCGCGGCATATGACCGAACGATGCTTTTCGATGAAGCGGCGGTTCAGCTCCTCAATCCGCGCATCATGTGTGCCGTATTTCCGTGCGAGCACGGTCTCCGCTGCCAGCACCGCGCCGCATTTGCCCATTCTGCCGCCCGCCATCGGACGCGCCGCCGCAGATGCTTCCTGCTCCGTCATGCCGGCATCATCCGCAAATGCGCACATGACCGCCGATGAGCAGGGATAAAAGCTCCTGTGATTTTCCACTGCTTTTTCTGATTTTTTCATGGGATGCTCCTTCTGTCAGGTGCGGTGCCCGCGCCGGAAAACCGTCGGCGTCACACCGTTGTTTTTCTTGAACTGGCGCATGAAATGCTCCTCGTTTTCATAGCCGCAGAGCTGCGCAATATGCGAGATCGTATAGCTCGTCGAGGTCAGCAGATCGCGCGCGCGGTTCATTTTGCAGTTGATGACATCCGCGATGCAGGTCAGCCCGAAGGTCTCGCGGTAGATGAGCTGGAAATAGCTGCGGCTCATATTGACCTCGGAGCAGAGCATCTCAACTGTCCATTTCTCCTGCGGATTGGCATAGATCTTCTCGCGCAGTGCGACCAGCTCCGGATAATGCGGATCATTATTGGCAGCGCCCTGCTGCGGACTGATCGGCCCGCCGGTTTCCGCCATGCGGATCAGAAGTGCCTTGAGCAGACAGTCCAGCATCTCGCTGCGCTTTGTGCCGGATGCATAGAATTCCGCACAGGTCTGGCGGAGCAATGCCGAGAAGAATTCGGTATCGCCGAAGCGCAGCAGCGTGTTCTCCGGAATTTTGAGCGCCTGATAAAAGCTGCCGTCCGCCGCCGGATCGAAGATCACCCAGTCATAGAGCAGATCGCCCTCTGCGGGAATGGTCGTCACAGACTGCCCCGCCGATACGATGATCGCATCGCCGGATTCCGCCCGCAGCTCTGTCTCACCGAGCAGCAGGCGCATCGGCGCGTCCGTCATCATCAGCAGGCAGCCCTCTGCGCCGTTTCCGAGCTGGATCCGCTCCTCCTGCCGCAGCAGAGAGCGCCAGCCGATCTCAAGGATCTGCATATGCAGCCTCCTTCCGGTGGTCAGTGCTTGGCGCGCCGCGCCGTTTCGTGATGCTTGCGGTTCTGGTGCACTGGCACAAAGATCACATAGCACAGCACGGCAATGCCGATGCCGCAGAGCGCCGTGACGATCAGCATATGCGTATTCGCATAGAGATAACCGGTCACAGCGGCAAAGGTCTGGTCAGTCTTGACAGAGAAGCGGTCGAACCAGCGCGTATGCTGAACCCAGAATGTCGGAATCAGCACAAGCAATGAGGCAATCAGCAGCGCGGTTCCCGTCCAGTAAAGTCCCATTTCCGCTTCATGCATATTCGCGAAGAAAACAAGAAGCACAAACAGCAGTACCGCCGCGATCAGCGCGATCGCAGCCACGCCCGCCCACGGCAGATAGTTCCGGAGCTGCTTGGTAACGCCCGCATCGTTCAGACTGCCGAAGCGGTAAACATCGCAGGCGGAAAGAATCGTCTGCTCTACGGAATTGATCGTCGAGCGGACGGCTTCATTGTAATTGTCATCTTTATTGACATGATTTGTCTCGGCATATTCCGAGAAGAAATCGCGGATCGACTGCTCCAGCTCCGAGAAATCTGCATTGACGCTGTAGGACGCAGCATCGCCGCGCAGATAGGCAAAGCCGGATGAGATCGTATCGCTGATGATCGGTTCGAGCTTTTCCGCCTTGATCGCATCGGCATAGAGAGACGCCGGAATGCCGGTCGTACTCTCCTGCTGGCGCATCGTTGTTTCCAGCGAGATATGCACGCGCTCCGCAAGTGTCTGTGACCGCACGATCGCAAGCGGCGTATCGGTTTTCAGCGCGTAATAGCGGAATACGCCCGCGGTCATGGCGCCGACAATCAGAAAGATCAGCAGAAGCGTGAAGATCACACTGAAAATATAGCTGGAAGCCTTTTTCATTCCGCACCTCCGTCCTCACTGCCGGCCTGCTCATAGAACTGCTTTTTCACCGGCTCACAGCGGACACCGATCCGCAGATCGGAGCTGCCGATCACCTGCGGCTTGCAGGTATAAAGTGTCAGAACCTCCTTGTCCTTTTCGACGGCGAGATACTGCTTTTCGTCCTTGCTGAATTCAAACAGATCCGTGACCTTGTATTCAAATGCGCCGTATTTTGTGAACAGCTGGACGGTATCGCCCTTCTTCACGCGGTTCAGATCAGAGAAGAAGGTATTGACGTGTGCATCAATCACGGTATTGCCGGTCTCGCCGATGATCGCGGACTGCGTGGAATGACAAGCGCCGCGCTCCAGCAGTTCGGCATTCACGCCGTAATACACGCCGACAGAGAGGTCGATCGAGCTGATCTCCAGCTGCGCATACTGCTCACCAAAGGTCGGATAGATAATCTCGCCTTCTTCGTAGGTATCATTCTGCGGCTTGCTGTCCGTCGGGATATCGTCATGCTCGATGATATTCAGTCCGGCGGTCTGCGTGGTCGTTTTCAGATCGTCCATGAATACGATATTCAGGTATTTCTGAAGCTGATGCGTCGGCGCGAGATAATAGCAGAGCATCAGAACGCCCGCCGTCAGCAGCAGCAAAAGAAGCGGCGTCAACAGATACGGCAGCACATTGCCGCGGCGCTTCGTGGTTTGTTCAGCCATTTGTCAGTTCCTCCTTTTTGCATCGGTATCCGATCAGCAGCAGACCGCCGAGCGCTGTCAGCACCATTGCCGCGCCGGTCAGCACCGGAACGGTCGTGTCCCAGCCGGTCGCATCGACAGTCAGGCCGAAGCCCGCCGTGTCGATCAGCCTGCCCTCACCGTCGCGCACGCTGAAGCGGTAATTCTCCGCATCGTCCACCGTAATATTCATGCCCATTTCCCTGCCGAGCTCCGCGAGCCCCTCCAGCACCTCCTGCTTTTTGTCCGTACTGAGCTGCTTGAGCAGCGATGTCCGCTCCTCTGCGGTCAGCTCCGCAAGAAATGCAGCGCGCTCCGATTCCGGCAGCGACGCGACATATTCGCGCTTTTCATCGAGTGTCATCTCCGCAAAATGCGGTGCCGGATGAGGCTCCGGCTCCTCCGCAGGAGACTCCCCTGCCTGCTTCCGCTCGTAATAAGCGATGATATCCTCCGCAGGCACGAGCATTTCCTCCGCGATCACGCCCCAGACATACTGCGCACCGTTCTCGCGGATCAGCGTGACCCATTCGTCATAGCTGCGGTATTCGCCGTTCATCTCCATGCCGTTTTCGTCATGCGGCTGCGTGTGAAACTGATTCCGCGTATCCTGAATGAAAGACGCCGGCATTCCGGCCTCTGCCATCGCACGGAACACATCCTCCTCATTCGCTGCAAACACCGTTCCGGTCAGGCACAGCACGCTGCCGCATACGGCAAGTCCCGCCGCCGCAAGTCTTACTGTGAATCTCATGCGTCCTGCTCCCCGCGGCGCATCCGCAGTCCGAAATACGCGATCCCGCCGACTGCGCCGAGGATCATCAGCGCCCCCGTCAGCACCGGAACGGTCGTATCCCAGCCGGTATCGTCAATGGAAACGCCGACGGTCGAGGCCGCGATCAGCGTTCCTTCCTCATTGCGGACAGAATAATCAATGCCGTCCGCGCCGAGCTTGTCCACGGAAATATTCATGCCGAGATCCTTGCCGAGATCAATGAAGCCGCTCGCGAGATTCGCCTGACTCTGCGGATCCATCTGCTTGATGATGCTGTTGCGCTCATGCACGGACAGCTCCACAAGGAACCGCGCACGCTCCTCTTTCGGCAGACTGTTGATATAGGCCTTTTTTTCTTCGAGCGTCATATTGACAAAGGGCTTCTCCGGCAGAACAGACGGCTCCCATTTCTCGGTGCTGCCGCTCTCCTCGCGCTGCTTTTTCTCCTGCGCAGCCTGCTTAATCTCCGTGCCGGCTACATCGAACTGCTTGCCGACATCGTTCCAGATATCGTCCTCATACAGCTCGACCATATCCGCCCAGACGTCATAGGTATAGTATTTATCCTTGATCTTCATGCCGTCCTTGTCATGCTCGGTATTCTGATACTGCACGCGGGCTTCCTGGATCATGGTTTCCGGAAAACCGATGCGGCGCATCGCGGCAAAGACATCCTCGACCGTTCCGTTTTCGCCGTCGGCAAAAGCCGGCATCGCCGCAGATGCGGATAAGATCAGCGCCGCGCTTCCGGCAATTAACAGTTTGATTCTGTTCATAATCGCATCCTTTCTGTATCAAACGGATCACCGTATTGTGACCCAAGATATATTATAGCACAACCTCCCGAAAAAAGCAATGAAAGATTCATGAAAAATCATATCACCGATCAATTTCAGGCGGGATCCGCTGTCGGAACCGCACTACCGCGGCCGCATGATGCCATGCCGGAAATGCCGCTTCGATCCTGCAAAATCACCGATCACGGAGAAAAAATAATGGCAAATTGGTCGCTTTCCGGAAAAATCACTTGACAGATACCCCCTTTTTGGTGTAAAATATAAGAGTATAATTTTATCGAAAGGCAGGAATCATCAATGGGTCTTACCATGACTGAAAAAATCCTCTCCGCGCATCTCGTGGAGGGCGAGCTGGTTCGCGGCACCGAGATCGGCATCCGCATCGACCAGACTCTGACGCAGGATGCGACCGGTACAATGGCGTATCTCGAATTTGAGGCAATGGGCGTTCCACGTGTCCGCACGGAGCGCTCTGTCGCATACATCGACCACAATACGCTCCAGAACGGCTTCGAGAATGCCGACGACCACCGCTTCATCGGAAGCTGTGCCAAAAAGCACGGTCTCTACTTCTCCCGTCCCGGCAACGGCATCTGCCACCAGGTGCATCTGGAGCGCTTCGGCATTCCGGGCAAGACGCTGATCGGCTCGGATTCCCATACCCCGACCGGCGGCGGTCTCGGTATGCTTGCGATCGGCGCGGGCGGTCTGGATGTCGCGGTCGCAATGGGCGGCGGCGCATACTACATCACCTGTCCGAAGGTCGTCAATGTCAAGCTCAGCGGCAAGCTCAGCCCGTGGGTCGCTGCAAAGGACGTCATCCTTGAAGTTCTGCGCAGAATGTCCGTCAAGGGCGGCGTCGGCAAGGTCATCGAATACACCGGTGAAGGCGTCAAAACGCTGACCGTTCCGGAGCGCGCCACCATCACCAATATGGGTGCGGAGCTGGGCGCAACATCGTCCATCTTCCCGTCCGACGAAATGACAAAGGCATTCCTCAAAGCGCAGCAGCGCGAGGAGGTCTGGACACCGCTCGCGGCGGATCCCGATGCGGTCTATGACGAGGTCATCGAGATCGACCTCTCGAAGCTCGAACCGCTCGCAGCCTGTCCGCATTCCCCCGACAATGTCAAGACGACCGGCGAGATCGGAAAGCTCAAGATCGACCAGGTCTGCATCGGATCCTGCACGAATTCCTCGCTGCTCGACATGATGAAGGTCGCATACATCCTCAAGGGCAAGACGATCCATCCGGATGTCTCCCTTGCGATCGCGCCCGGCTCCAAGCAGGTGCTCAACATGATCGCGGCAAACGGCGCTCTCGGCGATATGATCGACGCCGGCGCGAGAATCCTCGAATCCGCCTGCGGCCCGTGCATCGGCATGGGACAGTCCCCGAATTCCGGCGGCATCTCGCTGCGTACCTTCAACCGCAACTTTGAAGG
>DGSY01000012.1:1848-24773 GCA_002394125.1 Ruminococcus sp. UBA4350 | reverse complement strand
CCTTGTCTCACGACAAAAATCCTGCGCATCTATTCTTCAAGATTTAATTGGTACATCAATAATACAGATGCGATATGACAGAATGCGGCGCCACTGAAAGGAGGCAGACGGCTCCGCATTCCTATCCGAATACCGTCCTGACCGTGAAAGGAGCGGAAATGTCAAATCGTGATTTCTTCGTGACCTACTGCTTCCGTGAGGACCAGTGCGCATACTACCGGTATGCGATGGCAGACCTTGCCTCACAGATGGAGGACAAGCCCCTCTGGGAACGCAGGGAGATCCTCGACAAGTGGCTGAATCAGCCGTTTGATATGCGCAAATGGAATGCTGCCAACGATCCGCAGCACCGGGTTCCGCAGTCCCCTCCCTTCGATGTATAAGCCCCGTCCGCACAGAAGCCGGAACAGACGCACAGTCCGTTCCGGCTTCTCTCATATTTCATACCGCCGCAGCTCGCAGTTTCCCATAAAGAAATGCGAAAATGCATCAGTCGTCATATCCTTGAAATAGGTCTCGGCCGCGCGGCATACCCCGCCGTGACAGACGCATAGGACCGTCATCCCCGCATACTGCTTCCGGATATCGTCGATGCAGCAATAGACGCGGTGCGCAAGCTGTAAGAGCGATTCGCCGCCGTCCTTCATGCGCACGCCGAATTCCCGCTTTGCCGCCTGAAATTCCGGCGCAGCATCCCGCGGCTGATCCTCGTATGAGCCGTAATCCCATTCGCGCAGGCGCTCGTCGGTCATGACCGGCACACGGAGCTTTGCGGCAACGATCTCCGCTGTCCGGTGGGCGCGTTTCAGCGGTGAGCAGAGGATCAGGTCAATATCGCCCTGTGCCGCGCAGATCTCCGCAAGCTGCTCCGCCTGCATGATGCCGTTTTCCGTCAGCGCACAGTCCGTGATGCCGCTGACATGATTTTCTGCATTCATGGTCGTTTCGCCGTGGCGGGTGAAATAAATGCGCGTTTTTTCCGGCGGCGCATCGGGCGCAGGCGGGAAGAGCTCCGGCGGCAGATGCCCGTTCGTATCGCGGAAAAGCTGCATCATTTCATTTGTGAGACTGTGCTGCTGCGGCTGCAATTCGATTGCATTCGGCCGGCACCAGACTGCCGATTTCAGTTCGCTGTCATCCATTCGGATCGTATCATCGCCGTCTGCTTCACAGAAAAATCCCATGAGGATATCCTGCGCCATGCCCCACGGCTGTGACTTGTAATAGCGGATATTCCGCACGCGCAGTCCGGTTTCCTCCATGACCTCGCGGGCGACGGTCTCCTCCAGTGTTTCGCCGATCTCGGTGAATCCTGCGACCAGTGCGTTATGCGCATAGCCGCGGCGATAGCGGGTGATGAGAATGCGCCCGCGGCTGATGACGCCGACGATCACCGCCGGATTGATGCGCGGATAGACCTTGTGTCCGCATTCCGGACAGACCAGCGCGCGCTCGGCGGCATCATGCTGCATTTCGGCGCGGCAGATGCCGCAATACCGGTTGTCCGCATACCAGAGATGCAGATGAAAGGCCGTGAATGCCGCATAGAGATATTTCCCCGCGCAGCGGTCGCGCAGCTCCCGCATCGAATAATATGCATAGCCGTCAGCTTCGTCCGTCTCCGTGAGAAAGAAGTCCTCGTCATCGACCGAAAAGAGATAGACCGCCGCTTTGCCCTGACCGTTGATTTCCCGCAGGCGCGGAAAGCGCAGTCCGCCGTCCGTGACCGCCGCAAGCAGTTTGCCGTCATGAAAGCACATCATAAAGCTGTCCGGCTGCGGCTGCTTTGTCTGCCAGCTGTTATTCAGCCGGCTCGGTGCAATATCCTGAATCATTGTTTTCCTCCGATCCTTCAGATTGTTCCGTGTCATTATAGCACATTTTCCCGAAAAAGACAATCGGGTGAGGGTCCGTTCCGCAGTCATCCGCGGGTGTTGCTTTTTTTCGTGAAATACGCTATAATAAGTATAATTTCAATTTCGGAAAGGGGACGCCGCATCGTGCAGCAGAAAATGATACTGACGCTCAAAGGCACCGTCGATGATGTGCGCTATTATAATGAGGACAACGGCTATATCGTTCTGGATCTCGAAACCGAGGACGCCATGATCACGGTCGTCGGCAAGCTCGGCCTGCTGGAGCCGGGCGAGGAGATCGAGCTGACCGGCGTATTCGGCAGCCATGCGAAATTCGGCGAGCAGTTTGAAGCAGACAGCTGTGTGCGCTCGCTGCCCTCGACTGTCGTGAATATTGAGCGCTATCTCGCCAGCGGCGTGATCCACGGGATCGGCAGGGCACTTGCGAAACGGATCGTCGCGGAATTCGGCGAATTCACCTTGCAGGTCATCGAAAAGGAGCCGGAAAAGCTCTGCCGCATCAAGGGCATCTCGCCGCAGAAATGCGAGGAGATCACAGCCGCCGCACAGCAGATCTTCGGTCTGCGCACGCTCATGGACAGGCTGGCTGTATTTCAGATCCAGCCCTCCGCCGCGATGAAGGCCTACCGGCTCTGGGGCGTGACTGCGTGGGAAATGATCGCGGATAACCCCTACCGGCTCTGCGATCCGCTGATCGGGCTGGAATTCCGTGCTGCGGAGCGCGTTGCCGCGGAGCTGAAAATCCCCGCGAATTCACCGAAGCGTCTGCGCGCGGGCTTCCGCTGGATATTGGAATCCGCTGCGCAGGAGGGGCATACCTGTCTGCCCTTTGCGGGATTTCATGAGGATGCGCTGCGCAGGCTCGGCATTGCGGAAGCGGATTTTCAGACGGGATTTGCCGATGCGCAGGAGGAGCGCGTGATCTATGTATATCACGCATCGGACGGCGATTATGTCTATCTCGATATCTACTGGCGGGCGGAGGATTTCATTGCGACACGCGTCGCGGCAAAGCTGGCCTTTTCGCCGCCGGATGATTTTGACTGTGAAAAGGCGATCGCACAGGAGGAGGCCGAGACCGGCATCACCTATGCGGAGCAGCAGAAAAAGGCAATCGCCTGCGCATTTTCACGCGGCATCATGATTCTGACCGGCGGCCCCGGAACCGGTAAGACAACGACGCTCAACGGCCTGATCCACCTCTGCGTGAAAGCGGGCAGCAAGGTGCTGCTCGCCGCCCCGACCGGCCGCGCCGCCAAGCGCATGACCGAGCTGACCGGCCGCGAGGCAAAGACGATCCACCGGCTGCTCGGCATGGAGCCGGATGACAGCGGGCAGCTCATCTTTCAGCACAATGAGCAGGAGCAGCTGCAAGCGGATGTTATCATCGTCGATGAGGTCTCAATGGTCGATACACTGCTCTTTGAGGGGCTGCTCCGCGCCGTGCGGCTTTCTGCACGGATCATTCTGGTTGGCGACGAGGATCAGCTCCCGTCGGTCGGCGCGGGCAATCTGCTGCATTCGCTCATTGCGAGCAGGTGCATCCCTGTCGTCCGGCTGACGGAGATCTTCCGGCAGGCGCAGGAGAGCTGCATCATCCGCAGCGCACACCGCATCATCAGCGGCGAAATGCCCGATCTGCTGGATAAATCAAGCGATTTCTTCTTCTTTGACCGCCGCACGCCGCAGGAGGTCATCGGCCTGATGCGGGAGCTGTATGCGGAGCGTCTTCCGCAGCATTACGGCTTCGATCCGCGCAGCGATATCCAGATCATCTCCCCGAATAAGAAGAATATCCTCGGTACGACGGCGCTGAATCCGATTTTGCAGGAGGCCGTCAATCCGGCGCAGTACGGAAAGATGATCATGAAGAATCTGGTCTATACCTTCCGCGAGGGCGACAAGGTCATGCAGATCCAGAATCAGTATGAAATGGAATGGACAAAGGACGGCGAACGCGGCGCCGGCATTTTCAACGGCGATATGGGAACCGTCACCGCCATTGACAAAAGCACGAATACGCTCAAGGTCGATTTCGACGGCCGCACCGTGACATACCGCGCCGATCAGCTCGATCAGCTGGAGCTTGCCTATGCCGTCACCGTACATAAAAGTCAGGGCAGCGAATTTGAAGCGGTCATTCTGGTTCTGCCGGAGGGAGCCGACCGGCTCTGCTACCGCAGTCTGCTGTATACGGCGGTCACGCGCGCGAAGAAGCTGCTGATCATCATCGGCTCGCCCGCGAAGATTCATTACATGGTCAGCAATCAGGAATCCACGGTTCGCTATTCCTGCCTGACGGAAATGATCTGCACCGAGACCGGACACAGGGAGCCGGAGGCATGAACCGCGCCGGAATGCTGCTGCTGGATATCTTCTTTCCGAACCGCTGTGACTGCTGCGGAGAGCGGATCCCGTATGATCGGCTGATCTGCGATGAATGCGCTGCCGCACTGATGAAGCAGCGTGTGCAGTACCGGGACTGGGCAGCAGGGCGGAACGATCTGCCGTGGGAAAACGGTGCCGTGCTGTTCAGCTATGATGAGACTGCGCGCACGGGCGTATTGCAGATGAAGGACGGCAGACGCGGATTCAGCGCATTTTCGGCAAAGCTGCTTGCGGAGGAGCTGGCGGAGCTTCTGCCGGCGGACGGCAGCACGGTTGTCACATGGGTGCCGGTCGCCCGCAGCCGCCGTAGGATACAGGGCTATGCGCACGCGGAGACGCTTGCGCGGAATACGGCAAAGGAGCTGCGGCTGCCTGTGCGGGATGATCTGCTGCTGGAGCAGCCGTCCGAAACGCGGCAGCATGACCTGACGGCGGCGGAGCGTGCGAAATATGCGGAGCGGTTTGAAGCGGGCAAAGGAAAGCTGTCCGGCGAAACGGTATTGCTGCTGGATGATATCCTGACGACCGGTGCAACGCTCCGGCGCTGTACGGAGCTGCTGAAAGTCTCCGGCGCCGGATCTGTCATCATCGCAGCCGTCTGCTCCGGTCGGCAATGCCGACAGCCGATATCCTCCGGCTAGGTTTCGCGGAGCATATCAATTTTGTCGCCGGTCGGCAGTGCCGACAGCCGTTTCCCTTCGGCGCCGTTTCGCGGAGCATATCAATTTCGGCGCTGTTACGGCGCTGACCGCGCCTATTGTTTGGTCTGGGGGGATCCTATTCTGCTCCCATTCGCTTATGGAGAACTTTAGAATCCGGCTCCAGCACTGCTGGCGGCACGAATCGCGCCTATTGTTTGGTCTGGCATAATCCTATTTTGCTTCCATACGCGTATGGAGGACTTTAGGAATTGCCGGCGGGGGCTCCCCGCTGCGGGCCGGCAGGGCTGACAGCCGCCGGCTTGCAAAATTGCACATTATATGTTATAATAAACAGCAATGACAGTATCAGACCGCTTTCGGCAGCGTTCGACAATCGGCGCGCCGTCTAACCAGACTGAAATTGGTGTGAAAAATGTTTCGTAAAAAACAAAAGGTCGTATACCAGCACGAAAAGGTGCCGGAAACACCGCCGCCCTCGTTCCTGCGGAAGGTTATCGGCGGAATGTTCCGCTTTGAGGCACTGTTCTTCGCGGCGGCATTTCTCTGGTGGGAGATCGTGTTCAAGTTTGCGACGATCCGCTCAGGCTTTTCCTGGAATCTGTGCATCATTGCGCTGTTCTCTGTCGGATACGCAATGGTGCCCGTCCTGCTGACTTCGTTTTTCAAGGAAAAGATTGCCCGCGTACTGCGGAGCATCCTGCTGTTTCTCGGCATGATCCCGTTCGGCGTGGAATTCTTCATCTTTCAGGAATACAATATCTTCTATGACATCAAGACGATCATCAACGGCGCAGGCGGCGCGGCGACCGGCTTTATCGGAGAGATCATGAATCTGATCCTTTCGGTCAGCGGCATTCTGATGCTCGTGCTGCTGGCGATCCCGCCGGTGCTGTATCTGATCCTCAAAAAGCGCTGCGGCTCGAAGGATGCGAACTGGCCTGCGCGGCTCGGGATTCTGCTTGCGGCGCTCATCTGCATCGGCGGCGGCATCGGGCTTTCCCACGGCCTGAAAAGCTATGCGGCGGTCTACTCTAAGGAATACAGCTTTCCCTCCGCGATTCGCAATTTCGGTCTGCTGACCGGTATCCGGCTCGATATCACGCACGGCCGGAAGGATACGCTTTCCTTTGAGAATGCCGAATTTGAACCGGAGGAGGAGCCCGCCGTCACAACGGCTCCGGCTGACATAGATCCGGAAAACACCGCCACGGCGGCGACGACCGTTTCCTATCCGGTGCATACGCTCGATATCGACTTTGAGCGGCTCGCGCAGGAGGATTCCGGACAGTACGCGTCGCTCTCGGAATATATCACGACGCTGAAGCCCGCATCCGGCAATCAGTATACCGGAATGTTCAAGGGCAAGAATCTCATCTTTCTCACGGCGGAGGCCTTCACGAAGGAGGTCATCAGCAAAGAGCTGACGCCGACGCTCTACCGCCTTTCGACAAAGGGCATTCAGTTCAAGGACTTCTATCAGCCCGCCTGCGCCGGAACGACCGGCGGCGAATTCCAGAATATCTTCGGACTGCATCCGATGTTCGGCGGCGCATCGTTCCCGTCCTTTACGGCGGGCGGCAATACCGGACTGACGCTCGCCTCACAGCTCAACCGGCAGCATTACTGGGGCAAGGCATACCATAATAATGACTTCACATTCTATTCACGGCATATCACGCATAATCAGCTCGGCTTCTCCGAGGGCTTCATGGGCTACGGCAACGGCATGGAGCAGTATGTGACCTATGAATGGCCGCAGAGCGATCAGGACATGATAAAGGGGACGATCCCCGAATATATCGGCAAGCCGCATTTCAATGTGTATTACATGACGGTCAGCGGACACAACGGCTATGACCGCTTCAATGCGATGTCCGCAAAGCACTGGGACGAGGTGGAGGATCTGCCGTATTCGGAGCCGGTCAAGGCGTATATCGCCTGCAATCTCGATCTCGAAGCGGCGCTGACCGATCTGGTCGCGGCGCTGGAGAAAAAGGGCATTGCGGATGATACGGTCATCTGCATGACCGCCGACCACTTCCCCTACGGCCTTGATGATAATGCGTCCTACGGCAATATGCCGTATCTCTCGGAGCTTTACGGCTACAATGTGGTGGATGCAGTTCACAGAGACCACAATGCCGCCATCATCTGGAGCGGCTGTCTGGAGGATGCAGAGCCGATCGTTGTCGATGCGCCTGCGTCGTCGCTGGATCTGCTGCCGACGCTCTCGAATCTGTTCGGGCTGGATTACGATTCGCGGCTGATGCCCGGACGGGATGTGCTGTCCGATGCCGAAGCGATCTACTTCGACCGCGACTATAACTGGAAGACCGACCGCGGCTATTTCCTCGCAGAAACGCAGACTTTCTATCCGAATACCGAGCATGACGCCGTTTCCGATACCTATATTGAACGGATCAAGGCGATCGTCCGCAACAAGATCAACTATTGTCAGGGCGTCCTGAACTGCGGCTATCTCGCGCACGTTCTTCCGCAGTGAGCCTGTACTGCTGATACAAACCGGAGTCGGCAGGGCCGACAGCCGTTATGCTAAAGGCACGGTCGCGCTCACAGGCTGAATTTCACAAACACACGCCGCTGTTCGCGGCTTTTGAGCAGTGACTTGGTTCATTATCCGGAGCGCCGTCCAAAGTTTTTGGTCGAGGTGAGTTTGCAGAGCAAACTCATAGCGAAGCGTGCGAGAGCCCCATTATAAATCCGTCAGAGACACTGCTAAATCCCGGTTTGTATTAACAAGGGCAATCAATGGATTCAACCGCACAGAGAGCGTCTGTTCTCTGTGCGTTTTTTTGTGCGCATATGCAAAATCGGCCGCTTTCCCCGCGGGCACGCGAATATTTTCGCTTTCCCCATTGCAAATTCAGAAATTATGTGATATAATAATATGGAGTATCTATATTCACAGGCGGGAGGGGGTGCTGCAATGGCGAGTCTGTATACAGATGAAGCGCGTGAAAAGCGCTATGAGAGACTGCGTTTGCAGTCAGAGCTGTGCGAGCGCGGATTCAAATGGCTGCCGCGCATTACGGCAGGGCTTCTGGTCATCGCATGGTTTGCCGTATTCATGATAGAAAAAGAGGTCTCCTCAGACGGGCAGATCATGATGATTCTGAGCGGCGTGCTGGGCTGCATCGGACTGCTTTTCCGGCACTGGATTCCGACAGGCCTCTCTGTTCTGGGGATGCTCTTTGTGACATTCGCCTTTTTCGGGGAGCTGCACGGGCTCAGCCTGCTGCCGCTGGCCGCGCTCGGTGCGGCGCTGGCAATCTGCGTGAAATGGGAGATGCTGAAAAAAGAGGAGGGCTATCCGTATTTCAAGATTCCGCTCTCGGAATATGAGGATCGCCGGAAGGCACAGGTCAGCATTATTGAACACCGCGCAGTTGAGGCGGGTGTGCGGGCAGCGCAGGAGCGTCTTAATACGGACAGAGATATGGATGATCTGCTCGATCAGACGACCGATGCCGTCCATGCGCAGCTGCACAGCTACCATGACCGCAGCCGCGATGCCGATCCGGTCGTCCGCGCCGCAGAAGAACATGACGGCACCATGACCAAACTGGAAGACATGGAGGAGCTTTGATATGGCTGACGGACAAACGGAGGAAGCCCGCCTTGCACGCTATGAAAAATACCGCCGGCAGGTGCGGTTTGCAGAATTCATTCTCAATATCGCGATGTTCACCGCGCTGGTACTGGCCGCAGGCGAGCTCTTTCCGCAGCTGCTTGTCAATTTTCTCGGAACGGTGACGCTCTCCCGCGGCTGGGAAACGCTGATTGCGCTGCTGCTGACAATCGCGGATGCGGCGGCCGCCGTCTATGTAATACACAAAAGAAAATGGATATTTACGCTCGGCGTTCTGATCCTGACGCTCGGCCTGACCGGTGCGGGGTATATTGCTTATTGGGGACTCCTGCTGCCGATCCCGCTCGCTGCGGCACTGATCGCACATCTGATCCTGCTCCCGCTGCAAAATGAGGAGGGCTATCCGCATTTTATCATCGAGCATGAGGACAGAGCCGCACATGAAAAGGCGATCGTGCAGAGCGTTGTGCGGCGGGCTGTTGAAAGCAATGCCCGCGCTGTTCCGGACGGACAACCCGGCGAAATGTACGATCTGCTCGATGATCAAACGGCGCAGGCGCTCCCCGCCGAGTTGAAAGCCTACAAAGACCGTTCGCAGGCCGCTGCGCCTGCCGTGAAACCGGCCGGTATGCATTCCGGCACAATGGATGAATTATAATTTCAGAAAGGATGCGTTCATTATGGCAACACAGAACAACAATCCCTTCGCGGATGAAGCTGTCAAGCTCGTGCATTTCGAGAAGGACGAATCACACTACGAATACTGCCGGATGCAGATGCACGATATTGAGCGCACGCACCGGCGCACCTTCTTCTGCAATCTCGTGATCTGCATTGTCGTCTGCTTTCTTTCGATCTTCCGGAAGTACATCGGCGGATTTGATATGCTCTCCACGCCGCTCGGCCTGAGCGACGTCCGCGCCGCCGGTGCGGTGCTGGCGGGCGGCATCTTCGTCATCCTGATCGCAATGGTCATTATTGTGCTGGGGTATCTTGCGTGGGCGAATTTCCATGTCCTCAACCTGATACTGGAGGTGTGGTATATCATTGTCACGGTCATCGGCATATCGCGGCTTGACTACCTGAGCGCGATCATCGGCATTGTCGGAACGGTATTCTATTTCTTCTCGATCAAGGCGATGAGCCATGAGCAGAGGCTTTCCGAAATGGAGGGCTATCCCGATTTCCAGGAGAAATTCGATATCTCCAAATCGGATATCGTGATCCAGACACTGCTCGCGCATCAGGGAGAGCACCGCACGAAATCCACGCTCTTTACAACGGATTATTCGCTCCGCAAAAAGAAGAAAAAGCCGGGCTATTACAAGAACGGCTCGTCTTTCAGGGAAAATGCGGATTCTGAAAAGGCCGATGCCGGCGCGGAGCTTGCGCAGATCCTGCAAAAGCAGATCTCTGAGGTAAAGGACGCAAAGGAGACCCGTACTGCGATCGCAGCGCTGGATGCGGATGCTGCAGCACGGAAGCGCGAAAAGGACGGCGTTTCCCTGAAGGATATCGCAGAATTTGAAAAGCTGCCCGCATCGGCTGCGGCGGAGCCTGCTGAAACGGCAGAGCCTGTTCCCGCTGCACCGGCGGCCGGTCTGACGGATGCGGCAGAGGATGCCGCTGCAAAGATCCTTGCGGATGCGGAGGCAAAGGCGCGCGCCATTCTTGCAGAGGCGGAGGCGAAGGCAAAGGCGATGTCTGCGGAGCCGGCAGCGGATGCCGCGCCCGCAAAAGCTGAAAACGCGGAACCGGCGGAGAAGCCTGCTGCAAAGGCCGGAAAACCGGAGCAGCGCGGCAGCGGAAATCCGCAGAACCGCAGAAGAAAAAAGAAGTAAGATGCGAAAAAACGGAGCCTGTTTCGCGGGAAATGCCGAAGCAGGCTCTGCGGACTGCCGGGAGGAGGATGCAATATGCGGATCACGCCGCAAATGGAAGCACAGTTTGAGCAGAACCGTCTGCGCATGAGCAAGGTCAACGCCGGTCTGCGGAAATATCTTGGTTTTTCGATCGCGCTCGGCGCACTGATCTTTGCCGCAGCGTTTTTTGCCGGTGCAATGTCGGTGCGCGACGGCGATGCCGGAGGCGCGGGCATCTTTTATCTCGCGATGTCGGCGGGTGTATTCCAGATCCTGCTGGGCATCATCACGATCATTCTTTCGGGGATCGCATATATGAAAAAACGGCTGCCGTGTGTGGTTCTGCTGCTGCTCTTTCTGATCGCACTCGCGCTGATCTTTACGCGGCCGGAGCAGGGCTTCCGCGTCGGCAATGTGCTGTTTATTTTACCCGGCATCGCGCTGAATATCTACGCGCTGTTCCTGCTCAGTGAGGACAAGGATCTTCAGGAGCAGACCGGTTATCCGCATTTCGACCCGAAGGCCGCATTCCCCGCGGAATACGAGGAATCAGCGGATGTGCTGGCGCGGCGCGCAGCATCCTCCTCGCATATGGATCTGCTCGGCACACCGGCGCAGCCCTTTCCGCCGACGGATCTGGAGCGCGTGACAGCGGGCAGTGAGGTGCCGTTTGCACCGGCCTATGTCCCGCAGGAACGCGCAGAGGACGGCGCACCGAAGGCGCTCGGCCCGACACCGTCGATCCGGCTGCCGCAGTCGGTCAGTGTTTCCGGCCCGCTCGATCTGTCGGATATGACAAAGCCGTTCGGTACAAAGCAGGCGCCTGTCCTGCCGCCGGAGCCGGTCGCCGTGCCGGATGTTTCGCTGGAATCGCTCGCCGCTGCCGCCGATGCCGTGCAGATGCCCGCGCAGCCGCAGCCCGATCCGGCTGTCATGCTCGCGGATATGACCGCGATCCCCTCCCACGCGACGACGCAGGGCAATCCCGATATGCTGCCGACGCCGGAGGAGGTGCGCGAGCGGCTTGCGGCGATGCGCCGTGCCCGTGAGGAGCATCATCCGGAGAGCTGACCGGACAATATGCAGAATCAGCCGGAGCCCGCTAAGCGGCGCATCCGGAGACAAAGGAGCTGACGGATTTGTTTGCGAAAATCAGCAGCATGGGGCTTTTCGGACTGAATGCATTTCCCGTGGATGTGGAGATCCAGCTCAGCAAGGGCTTGCCGCGCTTTGAGATCGTCGGGCTTGCCGATACTGCCGTGCAGGAGAGCCGCGAACGCATCAAGTCCGCGCTCTATACCTGCGGGATCGTGTTCCCGACCTCGAACTGTATTGTCAATCTCGCACCCGCTGACCGGCGCAAAAACGGCAGTATGCACGATCTTGCGATCTTTATCGCGATCCTCGCGGCGCTCGGCAGAGTGACCGTTCCGGAGGATGCGGCACTGATCGGAGAGGTCTCGCTGAACGGCGATATCCGGCCGGTCAACGGTGTTCTGCCGATGACGATCACCGCAAAGCAGCAGGGCATCCGGACGGTCTATGTCCCGCTCGCGAATGCAAAGGAAGCGGCCGTCGTGGAGGGCGTGACCGTCTACGGCGTTGCCGATGCGAAGTCGCTGCTGGCGCATCTGGAGGGCGATGAACTGCTCGAACCGATGCCGCATATCGGACTGGAGGAGGCGCCCGCGGAAACGGTCGCGGATTTCGCCGATGTCCACGGGCAGACCGCCGCAAAGCGCGCACTGGAGCTGGCGGCCGCCGGCGGACACAATGCGCTGCTGATCGGGCCGCCCGGCAGCGGAAAGAGTATGCTCGCGAAGCGGATGCCCGGAATTCTGCCGCCGCTGACCTTCGCGGAATCCATTGAAACAACGATGATCCATTCCGTTGCGGGGCTGCTCAATGCAGAGCATCCGCTCGTGACTGTCAGACCGTTCCGGTCGCCGCATCACACGATCTCGCCCGCCGGACTTGCCGGCGGCGGCTCCGTACCGCATCCCGGCGAAATTTCGCTGGCGCACAACGGCCTGCTCTTTCTCGATGAGCTTGCCGAATTTGACCGCAGAGCGCTGGAAATTCTCCGGCAGCCGCTGGAGGACAGAGAGGTGACGATCTCCCGTGCGGCGGGCACGATCAAATATCCCTGCGCGATCATGCTGATCGCTGCGATGAATCCATGTCCCTGCGGCTATCTCGGACATCCGACAAGGCCGTGTACCTGCGGACAGCGTGCGGCGGCGCAGTATCTCAGCCGGATCTCCGGCCCGCTGCTCGACCGTTTTGATCTGCATATTGAAGCGGCGCCGGTCACATTCGATGATCTCTCCTCGAAGAAGCCGGAGGAATCCAGCGCGGAGATCCGAAAGCGTGTCGCGGCCGCAAGAGCGATCCAGACGGAACGCTTCAAAGGAACGGCGATCACCTGCAATGCGCGGATCACGCCGGATAAGCTCGCTGAATTCTGCCCGATGACCGATCAGGCAAAGGCGCGGCTCAAGGCGGTCTTTGAGAAAATGGGGCTTTCCGCGAGAGCCTATGACCGGCTGCTGAAGGTCGCAAGGACGGCGGCGGATATGCAGCAGTCCGAGGTGATCGGGGCGCAGCATATCGCGGAGGCGGTGCAGTACCGCACACTCGACAGAAAATACTGGCAGATCAGCACCCGCTGACACAAACCGGATCACGATAAAAACAAAAACAGGAGAAACAAATTGAAACGCAACGTATCCTCTGATATCTCACGCAGCGGCTTCCTGCACCGCATGGACTGGCTGCTGCTGATACTTGTGACGATCTGCGCAGGCGCAAGCGTCGTGATGCTCCGTGCCCTCTGGACACAGAACATCACCGCGGAGGTCGATTCCAATGACTGGATCGTGCAGCTGATCTCGATGGCGCTCGGCATTGCCGGCTGCATCACGGTCGCGGCGATCGACTACCACAAGCTCGCGAAATTCTGGTTTTTGTATGTGCCGCCGGCACTGGCGCTCTGTGCGCTGACCTTTACCAGTCTCGGCTACGGGCGCGAGGGCGCGGACGACCGCGCATGGATCGACTTCGGATTCGTGCAGGTGCAGCCCTCGGAGATCTTAAAGCTCGTCTTTCTGCTGACCTACGCGTTCCACATCTCAAAGGTGCGCGATAAGCTCAATCAGCCTGTGCATCTGTTCCTGCTGCTGCTGCACGCGGCAGTCCCCGCCGGCATCGTTGCCCTGCAGGGCGACTACGGCACCGCGATCATCTTCGCTTCGATGACCGTATTCATGCTCTTTACGGCGGGACTTTCGTTCTGGTATCTGCTCGGCGGCGCCGCACTGATGCCGCTGGCATTCTGGGCGCTCTGGACATATGTCTTCGGCGATGTCCACCGCAACCGCATCCGCGTTCTGCTGAATCCCGGCGCCGATCCGCTCGGTCTGGAATATCAGCAGAATCTCGGCCTGAAAGCCGTCCACGCCGGAAAGCTCTTCGGCAAGGGGCTCAGCAGCAGTGATTATGTCACCGTTCCCGAAATGCACAATGACTTCATCTTTTCGTTCATCGGACAGGCCTTCGGCTTCGTCGGCATGGTGACGGTCATCGTGATCCTCGCCTGCATCTGCCTGCGCATTTTCCGCGACAGCCGCGCCGCAAAGGATCAGATGGGAAAGGTGCTGTGCATGGGCGTTTTCGCGATCATGTTTACGCATGATGTGATGAATCTCGGCATGGTGATGAAGGTCATGCCGGTCATCGGCATCCCGCTGCCGTTTTTCAGTGCCGGCGGAACGGCGATGCTCTCGATGTATCTCTGCATCGGGCTGGTCATCAGTGCCTATACGCACAATCAGAAGAAATACCGCGTCTTCTACGATGCGGAAAATATGAACTAACCGCGTTTATTTTAATCCAAAGGAGATCTGAACATATATGGAACATCTGGAAATCAATGTCTTTCCGATCAGCTTTGAGAAGCACGTCGGCTTCTGCATCATTGCGGCAGTCTTTTTCCTGCTGCAATTCGTCAGAACAAAGCGCTGGTATCAGCTCGTGCTTGCGGCGGCGATCCCGCTTTCCCTGCTGATCTACATTGCACCGGAAAACGAGACATACTTCTACGGTATCGGCATCATGGAGGGCGCTCTGCTGCTGCTCGCATTGGTGCTCAATATCGTGCAGTCGCGGAAGCTCGCAAAGGCCGAGGCGGAAAAGGCCGCAGCAGAGGAGGCCGCGAAAAAGGCGGCACCCGCTGTCATGGCGGATGCACCGGAGATCCCGGAGCCTGCCGCAGAAGACTCTGAACAGAATACGGAGGAATGATCCATGCGCGCAAAAAGAATCGCAATTCTTGACTGGGCAACAATGGCATACAATCAGGACGAGCTTTCCCCGAAGCGCTTTGCGCATCTCGCGGAAAATGTGGATGTCTATCCCGCAACCAAGCCGGAGGACACTGTCTCGCACATCGGCGATGCGGATGTCGTCATCTGCAATAAGGTGCTGCTGACGCGGGAGGTGCTGGATGCCTGCCCGGATATCAAATACATCGGCATTCTCGCGACCGGCTTCAACAATGTCGATCTCGAAGCGGCATCGGAGCGCGGCATTCCGGTCTGCAATGCCGGAAGCTACTCGACCGATGCGGTCACGCAGCTTGTCTTTGCATATATCTTTGACCATTTCCAGCGCGTCGCGCTCTATTCGATGGATGTGCGGCTCGGTCTCTGGGAATCGGCACCGACCTTCTCCTATTTTCCCTATCCGACCGGCGAGCTGCGCGGCAGAACGCTCGGCATCATCGGCTACGGCAATATCGGAAAGAATGTCGCGAAGATCGCGGATGCCTTCGGGATGCGTGTTCTGATCGCGACGCGGACGCTGCCGCAGGACTGCCCCTATCCGGTCGTGACGGCAGAGGAGGTCTTCCGCAGCGCCGATGTGCTGACGCTGCACTGCCCGCTCACCGAGCAGACAAAGGGACTGATCTGCAAAAAATCTCTGGCGCTCATGAAGGAGACGGCGATCCTCATCAATACCTCCCGCGGCGGAACGGTCGTGGAGCAGGATCTCGCGGATGCGCTGAATCATGATATGATCGCGGCGGCCTATCTCGATGTGCTGGAAAAGGAACCGATGTCGCCGGACACCCCGCTGAAAAATGCGAAGAACTGCGTCATTACGCCGCATATCGGCTGGACGCCGCTCGATACGCGGAAGCGTCTGCTCGATATCACGGAGGACAATCTGCGCGGCTGGCTCAGCGGCAATCCGCAGCACGTTGTCAATCCCGATTTCCGCGACGGACTGATGAAGGATGCGGGGACTGCCCCCGAAGATGAAGTGCTGTTTTAAGCAGCACCGACCGAAAGGAAGTATGGATCTCTTGGATACTGAAAATACATCTCTGCGTCCGCTCTCCGAGAGCAGACGCATCGTTGTCAAGGTCGGCACCTCCACGCTGACGCACCGCACCGGCAGAATGAATCTGCGGCGGTTCCACAATCTCGTGCGCGTGCTGGCCGATCTCTCCAATGCAGGCAAGCAGCTCATTCTGGTATCGTCCGGCGCAGTCGGACTCGGTGTCGGACAGCTCGGCCTGCGGGAACGCCCGACCGATACCCCGACCAAGCAGGCCTGTGCCGCGGTCGGACAGTGCGAGCTGATGTATCTCTATGACCGGCAGTTCGCGAATTACAGCGTCAATGTGGCGCAGGTGCTTCTGACGAAGGCGAGCCTCAATTCCAACGGCGGCACAAATGCCGGAAACTGCATGGAGCGGCTGCTGGAGCTGGGCGTCATCCCGATCGTCAATGAGAATGACACCGTCGCGATCGACGAGCTGGAGCTGGAGATCGGCGAGAATGATTCGCTGGCGGCGGTCGTCGCCGGACTTGTCCATGCCGATGCGCTGGTGCTGATGAGCGATATCGACGGGCTGTATTCCGCCGATCCGCACAAGGACGCGAATGCGGAGCTGATCCCGATCGTCCGCGAGATCACGCCGGAGATCGAGGCGGTCGCCGGCGGCGCGGGAACGCCGAATGCGCGCGGCGGCATGGCGACGAAGATCAATGCCGCAAAAATGGCGAATGCCGCCGGCATCGACATGGTCATCATGAACGGCGAAAAACCGGAGCGGCTCTATGATCTGCTGCTCGCCGGTCAGCCGGTCGGCACCCGCTTCACGGCGCAATGAGTGAAAAAAAAACCGTCCGGAATTACGGCATTGATGCGCTGCGGATACTCGCGATGCTGCTTGTTGCGGTGCTGCACCTGCTCGGTCAGGGCGGCGTGCTGCTCAATCCGGCCTACCGCATCCCGACGCATTTTGCCGCATGGGGCCTTGAGCATATGGCGCTGGTCGCGGTCAACTGTTTTGCGCTGATCTCCGGCTATGTCGGACTGAAAGCGAAGCACCGGCTCTCCGGCTTTCTGATGCTCTGGCTTCAGGTGTTTTTCTATTCCGCAGGCATCGCGCTGCTTTTTGTCATTTTCCGGCCGGATGCTGTTACCGCTGAGGATCTTCTGCATTCGCTTCTGCCGGTCAGCTTTTCGCAGTACTGGTATTACACGGCCTACTGCGGACTGTTCCTCTTTATGCCGCTGCTGAATGCAGCCGTGCAGCAGATGACGCGGATGCAGTTTTACCTGACGGCGGTCAGCATGATTTTGCTGTTTACGGTCAGCAAGACCTTCACGGAGCGGGATCCGTTTGTCATGCACAGCGGATATTCCGCATTCTGGCTGATCGTTCTGTATTTCCTCGGCGCGGGCATCCGGCGCTTCATCCGGCTGCCGCGGAAAGCGATCCCCTGCTGTCTGCTGATCTTTGCGGCGGCATCGCTCTGGGGAATGCTCCTGAACGGCAATTCCGTAATGCGGCTCTATTATGACGATGTGCCGACGCTGACCGCATCGCTGGCGCTGTTTTTTGCGTTTTCGGCAATGCGCTTCCGCAGTGAAGCCGCACGCGGCGTGATTGGCTGGACGGCGCCGCTGACCTTTGCTGTTTATCTGACGCATACGCATCCGCTGGTATTCGCAAATATTCTGGTGAACCGTTTTGTGCGGTATGCGCAGTATTCCGTGAAGCATATGCTGGCGAGCGTGTTTCTGACGGCTTCGCTCATTTTCCTCGGCAGCATTGCGGTCGAATGGGTGCGCGTGCGGCTGATCCGGCTGCTGCATATCCCGCAGGGGCTTGCAAAGCTCGATGCATGGCTGGATGCGAAAATCGAGCGAATCGAACGAAAGCAGCGACGGAAGCGCCGCAGGAGCAGGAGGTGAACCAGATGCAGGAACCGGACAGATCCGACGAACGCGAAAAGCGGATGACGGCGCTGCAGCGGCGGCTTGCTGAACAGGCTGCCGTGCCGGAACAGTTCATCGTCGGCGGCGGACACAAGCTGCTGCCGCTCTGCTTTGTACTGACCGGCGCGGCGCTGGTATATACCGTCCGGGAGATCGGAAAGGACTGGTATGTAAACGGCGGAATGCCGCCGCTCACACAATATCTGTTTCCGTTGGGGATCGTTCTGTTCGGGGCAGTGCTGAGCATTGCACTGCTGATCGTGACCTGTCTGCATCCGCAGCTCGGCGTGCAGGGAAAATCGCTCTATTACCGCAAAAAATGGTACGCCTGTGAGCAGATCTGGGAGATCCGGATCACGGGCATGAGCCGCTTGCAGATCTTCACAAGCGACAGAATGCTCGCGTCATTCCCGCTCGCGGCGAACGGCGCGGAGACATTCATCAGATGGGCAAACAAATACGGCGTTTCGGTCAGGGATGACCGCGCCGGAACCGGCGGATAGGAGGTGCGCATGGGGATTCTGGACAGGCTGACAGGCCTGCTGCATGACAGATTCGCCGCCGAAATGAAGGCGAGCCGCGAGATCCTCGAATCGCAGTATGCGGGACGGGAGGATCTGACGGAATTTGCGGTTCCGGCGAATATCACCGTCATCGGACACCGCGCATTTGAAAACTGCAAAAATCTCGTTTCCGTCACGCTCCCCGCAGGGCTCGAACGCATTGAGAATAACGCCTTTTCCGGATGCAGTTCGCTGCGGGAGATCCGGATACCGGAGGGTGTCAGGAAGATCGGAAACGGCGCTTTCGCTGACTGCACATCGCTTGAAAGCATCCGCCTGCCGGAGGGCATCACGGAGATCGGCTCCTTTACCTTTCAGTACTGCACCGGACTGGAGACCGTCCGCATTCCGGATAGCGTGGAGAAGATCAGCTATAAGGCATTCATGAAATGTACGGATCTGCGTGAGATTTTCATACCGGACAGTGTCAGGAGCATAGACGCATTCCATACATTCGCAGGCTGTACGGCGCTTCAGAGCATCCGGCTGCCGGCGGGCATCACATTCCGTATCCGGCCGCATACCGAGGAGAGCGATGACGCTGTCCTGCATTGCTTCCGGGAATGCGATGCGCTGAAAACCGTGACGCTCGGTACGCGGAGCTTTTCGGTCGGGACCGGCAGGCTCGATGACAATCATCTGCTGACAATGCAGTCTGCGCTCGCTGCGGAGGGCGATCCGGCAGCGCTTGCGGCGGTCAGTCAGCGGCCGGACGCGCTGCTCTGGGCGCTGACGGTCATGCATGAAGCAGATCTCGCGGAACAGATGCTGCCGCTGCTTCCGGCGGAGCTGCTGACAGAGGAGATCATGGCCGATGCTGCGGACAGTGCGGGCATGATCGGCGAGCCGCGCATCTTCCGGCTGATTGTGGAATACATGAGATCACGCGGCATGGACACTGCGGAATTTGACGAATATGTGGAAGAATAAAAACAGCATAAACAGAAACCGTTAAGGAGGAATCTACTATGGAACAGCTGACAGTGCAGCAGCTCGGAGCCAATGCAAAGGCAGTCGCGAATATTCTCGCTGCTGCATCCCCGAAGCAGAAAAACGATGCGCTCGCCGCGATCGCGGATGCGCTCATCGCCCGCACAGATGAGATCATCGCCGCAAACAAGACCGACCTCGACAATGCGGTGAAAAACAATATGTCGAAGTCCATGCAGGACAGACTGCTGCTGAATGCGGACCGCATTGCCGGCATTGCAGACGGCGTGCGCAAGCTGATTCAGCTTGAGGAGATCGTCGGCAGAGTGGAGGCGGGATATGTCCGCCCGAACGGTCTGCGCATCCAGAAAACGCGCGTGCCGCTCGGCGTTATCGGCATCATCTTCGAGAGCCGTCCGAATGTCACGGTCGATGCGGCGGCGCTCTGCATGAAAGCCGGAAACTGCGTGATCCTGCGCGGCGGCAAGGAGGCATTCAGCTCGAATGTCTGCCTGACGGATATCATGCGCGATGCGGTGCAGACAGCAGGGCTGCCTGCGGATATCATCCAGCTCGTGCCGGACACCTCCCGCGAATCCTCGAATCAGCTCATGAAGCTCTCGCAGTATCTCGATGTGCTGATCCCGCGCGGCGGTGCCGGACTGATCGCGGCAGTCGCGGAGAATGCGACGGTGCCGGTCATCCGGACGGGCGTCGGCAACTGTCATGTTTTCGTCGATGCGACGGCCGACCTTGAAATGGCGGTCAACATCATCGACAACGGCAAAACGCAGCGTCCCTCGGTCTGCAATGCGGTCGAGACGGTGCTGATCCATAAGGACATCGCGGCGGAATTCCTGCCGAAGATGAAGGCAAAGCTGGATGAACACAAGGTCACGCTGCACGGCGACAGCGCGGCACAGTCAATCCTCGGCGACTGCGTACTCGAAGCGGGTGAGGACGACTGGGCGAATGAATATCTCGATTATCAGCTCGCGGTGAAGATCGTGGACGGCATTGACGGCGCACTGGCGCACATCGCACAGTACGGCACGAATCACAGCGAATGCATCGTGACGCGCTCGCTCGAAAATGCGGAGCGCTTTCAGCGCGAAGTCGATGCGGCGGCGGTCTATGTCAATGCCTCGACGCGCTTCACGGACGGCGGCGAATTCGGCTTCGGCGCGGAGATCGGCATTTCGACGCAGAAGCTCCATGCCCGCGGCCCGATGGGGCTCTATGAGCTGACCTCCGTCAAATATCTCATCAACGGCGACGGACAGTGCAGATAACAGAATACAAAAAAACCTCTCCCGACGGCGCTTTGCGTGCGGGAGAGGTTATTTGTAATATGCGGGGTTATCGGTGCGTTCCAGCAGATAGTCGATCGAGACATTGAAATAGTCGGCAAGCAGAATAAGCGTCCGATAATCGGCCTCGCGCTCGCCGGTCTCGTAGCGGCTGATCGTATTCTGATTCGTATTCAGATCCATTGCGAGCTTTTCCTGTGTGATATGGCGCGCCTTGCGCAGTTCTTTCAGTCTCATAAGCATTTCCCTCTTGACAATATTATACCATTATGGTATATTATAAATATCCCGATTCGGGATATTTCAAAAGGAAAGCGGGGAATATTCTATGGCAATTTGCCGAAACTGCGGACAGCAAAGTCCGGACGGTCTTCCGCAGTGTCCGCGATACCGCGATCGAATAAATGCAGAATAAGACAGCAGCACCCCGCGCAGGCATCACCTGTGCGGGGCTTGCTCTTTCCCGGACATTTTGAACCGTCTGAAAATCCGCAGATATGCGAATAAATGTTCTTTCAAAAGAATATATAAAAAAGCCGCGCTCTGCTTCTGCAAAACGCGGCAGGATTACCGAATTTTTCCGGAAACGCTTGACAAATTCTCTAAAGCGGTGTAGAATAGTAAAATGCCCGATTAGGCACAAGCGGCTTTTCTTCTCGTATAGTATAGCATAGATTTTCCGGCTTGTCAAGTCCCCTGCGAAAAGTTTTTTCGGGAGGACGGCTGCGGAGAAACTGTGCGCCGCGATACAAAAGACAGGAGGTTATTGCCCATGAGCACGCAAACGAACCCCGAAACCCAGACGATGGTTGCGGTCAAGGACGTGCAGGTCGGAAAGAACACGCGCAAGAGCTTCGGCAAGATCGAGGAGGTTCTCCAGATGCCGAATCTCATTGAGGTGCAGAAAACATCCTATCAGTGGTTTCTGACCGAGGGACTGCGCGAGGTCTTCCGCGATGTGGCTGCGATCACGGATTTCAACGGAAATCTCCAGCTCAGCTTCATCGACTACCGCATCGACGACACACCGAAATACACCATCGCCGAATGCAAGGAGCGCGACGCGACCTATGCAGCGCCCCTGCGCGTGAAAGCACGGCTCTGGAATCAGGAAACCGACGAGGTCACAACGAGTGAGATCTATATGGGCGATATGCCCCTCATGACCGAGAGCGGTACATTCGTCATCAACGGCGCGGAGCGTGTCATTGTTTCACAGCTCGTGCGTTCTCCGGGTGTCTATTACAGCTTCACCCGCGACAAATCCGGCAAAAGCCTCTATACGACCACTGTCATCCCGAACCGCGGCGCATGGCTGGAATATGAAATGGATTCCAACGATGTCGTCTCGGTCAAGATCGACAAGAACAGAAAGATCCCGATCACGAAGTTCATCCGTGCCCTCGGTCTCGGCACGAATGAGGAGATCCTCGCACTGTTCGGTGACGATCCCCGCCTGAAGGCGACCATCGAGCAGAAGGAGGAGGGCATCACCGACGATGCCGAGAAGAACATCAACGATGCGCTGCTGGAGGTCTACAAGAAGCTCCGTCCGGGCGATCCCGCAACGATCGACGGCGCAAAGCAGCTCGTCAATATGCTGTTCTTCGATCCGAAGCGCTATGATCTCTGCCGCTTCGGAAGATATAAGTACAACAAGAAGCTCGGCATCGGCTCCCGTCTGGTCGGACAGGTTCTCTCCCGTCCGGTGTTCAGCTTCATGACCGGCGAGCTGATCGCCGATACCGGCATGAAGGTCACGAAGGAGCTTGCAGATGAAATCGAGCAGGCCGGCGTTTATGAGGCCTATGTCGAGGCTGAGGTGCGCGAGACGCATGAGGACGAAAAGCATGAGCAGGTCGTCGAATTCGTCGAGCGCGAGGTCAAGGTGCTCGGCAGCGGCATGATCGACATCACGCCCTACTGCGCAGCGATCATTCCCGATTTCAATGCATCGGAATGCGGCATCAACGAGAAGGTCTCCGCAAAGGTCCTGAAGAATCTGCTGGAGGATGCCGACGGCGATGCAGAGGCACTGAAGCGTGCCGTCATCGCGCATAAGGATGAGCTTGTCCCGAAGCACATCGTCCGCGATGATATTTTCGCTACGATCAGCTATTTCTGCAATCTCTGTGACGGCCTCGGCCACACGGATGATATCGACCACCTCGGCAACCGCCGTATCCGTTCGGTCGGCGAGCTGCTCCAGAATCAGTTCCGCATCGGCTTTGCCAGAATGGAGCGCGTGATCCGCGAGCGCATGAGCTTACAGGCGCAGGATGCCGAGACGCTCACCCCGCAGTCACTCGTCAATATCCGTCCGATCACTGCTGCGATCAAGGAATTCTTCGGATCCTCCCCGCTCTCGCAGTTCATGGATCAGAACAACCCGCTCGCAGAGCTGACGCATAAGCGCCGTCTCTCCGCACT
>DGSY01000012.1:964-1680 GCA_002394125.1 Ruminococcus sp. UBA4350 | reverse complement strand
AACATCGGTCTGATCTCCTATCTCGCATCGTTCGCACGCATCAACATCTACGGCTTCATCGAGGCACCGTACCGCAAGGTCGATAAGGCGACCGGCAAGGTCACGGATGAGGTCGTCTATATGACGGCCGACATGGAGGATAACTACTATGTCGCGCAGGCGAATGAGCCGCTCACGGAGGAGGGCACCTTCGCAAGACGCCGCGTTACCGCACGTCACCGCGATCAGATCGTTGAGTGCGAGCCGGCACTGATCGACTATATGGATGTCTCGCCGAAGATGGTCGTTTCCGTCGCAACGGCAATGATCCCGTTCCTCGAAAACGATGACGCGAACCGCGCCCTCATGGGCTCCAATATGCAGCGGCAGGCAGTTCCGCTGCTCAAGACCGAGCGCCCGTTCGTCGGCACCGGTATGGAATACAAGGCTGCCGTTGATTCCGGCGTCTGCGTGCTGGCAAAGGAGGACGGCCTTGTCGTCTCGGTCAGCGCAGATGAGATCGTCGTGAAGTACGGCGAGCGTGAGGATGACCTCCGCCGCTATCAGCTCATCAAGTTCCAGCGCAGCAACCAGGGCACCTGCGTCAACCAGCGCCCGATCGTCTCGGTCGGCGATGAGGTCAAGGCAGGTCAGGTCATTGCGGACGGCCCTGCGACCTGCGACGGCGAGATCTCGCTCGGCAAGAATGCGCTGATCGGCTTCATGACATGGGAAGG
>DGSY01000012.1:722-921 GCA_002394125.1 Ruminococcus sp. UBA4350 | reverse complement strand
AAGGCTACAACTACGAGGATGCTGTTCTGCTGAATCAGCGTCTTGTCCGCGAGGATGTCTTCACCTCCGTTCATATCGAGGAATATGAGCTGGAGTGCCGCGATACCAAGCTCGGCGCCGAGGAGATCACCCGCGATATCCCGAATGTCGGCGAAGAAGCGCTGAAGGATCTCGACGACCGCGGCATCATCCGCATCGG
>DGSY01000012.1:258-616 GCA_002394125.1 Ruminococcus sp. UBA4350 | reverse complement strand
CCGAAGGGCGAGACCGAGCTGACTGCGGAGGAAAGACTGCTCCGTGCGATCTTCGGCGAAAAGGCGCGCGAGGTGCGCGACAACTCTCTGAAGGTGCCGCACGGCGAATCCGGTATCGTTGTCGATGTCAAGATCTTCGACCGCGAGAACTGCGATGAGCTCGGCCCGGGCGTCAACCAGATCGTCCGCTGCTATATCGCACAGAAGCGCAAGATCTCCGTCGGCGACAAGATGGCCGGCCGTCACGGAAACAAGGGCGTTGTGTCCCGCATCCTGCCGGAGGAGGATATGCCCTTCCTTGAGGACGGCACGCCGCTCGATATCTGCCTGAATCCGCTGGGCGTTCCGTCCCGTATGA
>DGSY01000012.1:0-150 GCA_002394125.1 Ruminococcus sp. UBA4350 | reverse complement strand
ACGATATCCGCAAGTGCTTCCGTCTGGCACAGGAGCGCAATGAAGCTGCGAACGCCGAAAAGACCGAGCAGACCTTCAAGCTCGCCCCGATGGACAAGGTCATTGATACGACCTCGATCCCGCTTTCTGAGGACGGCAAATTTACCGTTT
>DGSY01000007.1 GCA_002394125.1 Ruminococcus sp. UBA4350 | reverse complement strand
TCATCTATCTGATGCAGTACATGGTCATGGCAGAGCTGAACATGATCAACCGGATGTCCGCGCTGATCCTCCCCTCCGTCGCCTCGACGATGGGACTCTTTCTGATGCGGCAGTCCATGACGACCGTACCCGATGCCATGATCGAAGCGGCAAAGGTGGACGGCGCAAATCTCTTTACGATCTGCTGGCGGATCGTCATCCCGAACCAGAAGCCGGCACTCATGACGACGGCGATCTTCGCCTTCCAGGGTGCATGGAACATCACCGGCGGCTCGGTCGTCTATGACGAATCGCTCAAAACGCTCCCGACAGTCATTCAGCAGGCAGCATCGGCCGGTATCTCCCGTCAGGGCGTTACAATGGCAGCGGCGGTCATCCTCTTTGTTCCGCCGGTACTGTTCTTTATCCTTGCGCAGAGTCAGGTCATGGAAACCATGGCGCACTCCGGCATCAAGGATTGACCGCAGCAGACGAAAGGATGGATGATTTGTGAAAAAGCAGGCAAAGCGCAGGCTGATCCGGACTGCGGCGGCGGGGCTCTCCCTGCTGGCGGCAATTCCTGCTCTTGCGCTACCGACATCCGCGGATGAACCCTACGATGTCTATAATTACAATTATCTCGGTGAGGCCGTCCCCTCGCAGGCGGGCTATCTCGCCGAACGCTCGGTCTCCGGTCTCGATCTCGGCACGGATGCACTCAGCACGCCGAGCGATCTCTTTAAGGATGAGAACGATCTGTTCTATCTCGTCGATTCCGGCAACAACCGCATACTCGTGATCGACAGCGAATTCACAAAGGTCGAAAAAATCTACGATTCCTTCAGAATGCCGGACGGCTCCGAGACAACGCTCAAAACTCCGCGCGGCATCTTCGTCTCGCCGGATACCGGGTATCTCTACATCGCGGACAATGAAAACTCCCGCGCGCTGGTCTGCACGAAGGAGGGCGATGTGGTCATGGAGATCACAAAGCCCGAATCGACCGTCTACGATCAGCAGCTCACCTTCCTGCCGCAGAAGATCCTCTGCGACAATGCCGGCAATATCTACATCGTTCTGAACAACACCACAAAGGGCGCTGCGATGTTCGATGCAAACGGCGAATTCATCGGCTACTACGGCGCGAATGCCGTCGCCGCGACCGCGACCGTCATCGCGAATCACTTCTGGAATGCGATCGCCTCCGAGGAGGAAAAGCGCTACCGCGCCAGAAGCACCCCGACAGCCTTCGACAACTTCGATCTCGATACCGCGAAGGGCTTCATCTATACCTCGACCTCGTCCGGATCGACCGATACCGATATCGTCAAGAAGGTCAATCCGGAGGGCTACAATCTGTTCAGCTATATGTCGGATTTCACATGGGGCGACCTGTTCTCCACATGGTATTCCGGCACGAGCTACAAGACCAAGATCGTCGATATCGACATCGGCAGCGACGGCTCGATCAACTGCCTCGACGCCACGACCGGCAGAGTCTTCCAGTATGACAAGGAAGCGGATCTGCTCTTTATCATGGGCGCGACCGGCGATCAGGTCGGCGCATTCACCGCGGGCAATGTCACCGCCGTCGAGACAAAGGGCGACGGCTGCGAGAATGTCTATGTGCTGGATTCCGGCAAGGGCACGGTCACGATCTTCGGACAGACCGTTTTCGGCGGGATCGTGCATCACGCGACAACGCTCTATAACGGCGGCTACTATGAGGAAGCGCTCGATCCGTGGCTTGAGGTTCTAAAGCGCGACGGCAACTACCGCCGTGCCTATCTCGGCATCTCCAGCGCGTATTACAATATGGGCAGATACAAGGATTCGATGGAATATGCGAAGAAGGCCGATGCCTCTGCGCGCTACAACAGAGCCTTTGAGCGCTACCGCTCCGAATGGCTCAGAGAGCATCTGACCGTCATCCTCATCATCGCTGCCGTTCTGATCGCAGGCATCTGGGGTCTCCGGAAATTCCTGCGGAAAAAGCGCGAAAAGGCACTCGCGACGGCGACGAATCAGAAGGGAGGTGCCGCTGTATGATGGATCTGACACAGCCCCAGTGGGTAAAGCACGTTGTCTTCCACCCCTTTGAGGGCTTTGAGGATCTCCGCTGGAAAAAGGGCGGCACGCTCAAATATACGGTCATTATCATCATCGCGCTGTTCTTCGCGCTGATCGCCTATGACCGCTGGTGCGGATTCCAGTTCCGGCCGCTGCCGGATGCGATGTTCTCCGTTGTGCCGTATATCATGCGCTCGGTGGTCTATTTCCTCGCGTGGGTGATCGGAAACTGGGCGATCTGCACGCTGCTCGACGGCGAGGGCACGATGAAAAACATCTGCATCTACAGCTCATATGCGCTGATCCCCTATATCGTTTCGACCTATGTCAATGTGTTCCTGACGCATATTCTCGTGCGCGATGAGCAGGTCTTCTTCTCGACGGTCTACTATATCGGACTGATCTGGTCGGGACTGCTGCTCTTCAACGCGATCAAGGCCGTGCATCAGTATACATTCACGAAAACGGTCGCCGCGATCATCCTGACGCTGATCGCAATGCTCATCATCCTGTTTCTGGCGGTGCTGTTCCTCAGTCTGTTCCAGAAGGTCTATGTGTTCTTCTATTCGCTGTATACAGAAATTCTGTATCGCGTGAGAGTTTGAGAGGCGGTGAAAGATATGCAGAATAAACGCAGGCTCCTGAGCTTTCTGGCTGCTGCCGCCGTCCTGATGCCCACGCTTTCCGGCTCGCTCCCCGTTTCCGCCCAGCCCGGTGACACGGCTGCGGAGGATACCGCAGGCGGGACGGCTGATGCGGACGGTGATGCGGAAGCTGCCGCAGACGGCTCGCAGGCCGACACCGACTGGGTCGATCGCTCCGAGGACGATGTGTTCAAGAAAATGCGCAAGGTCGCGGAGAATGACAAGCTCGAATTCTGGGCATGGGACGAATCCAAGCTCGATGAGGACAATGACGAAAAGCCCGAAGATCTCTTTGCGCTCGTCAACAAGAAAAACGGCTATGTCTGGTGGACATCGCCGATCAATGCCGAAGGCGACAAGATCGCCGCACCGGTGCTGCGCGCCGAATTGCAGTCCGGCATCACGCTGACCGCCGCGCAAATCAATGAGCGCTCGGTCACGAATGTCCGCTCCGGCGACCGGAACAAGACCGGCATCACCTATTCGGATATCACGAACGGTGTCAGGGTCACCTACAATTTCCGCAAGGTCGGCATCAAAATTCCTGTCTCCTATGTGCTGGGCGACGACTATCTCGAAGTCAGCATCGACACCAGCAAAATCACCGAGAAAAACGATGTCAATGCCGAAAAGCCGGTTCTCGCGCAGACGCTCGCGATGTTCAACGGCTTCGGTGCCGCCGATCAGTCCGAGGAGGGCTATTTCGTCATTCCGGACGGCAGCGGCGCGATCATCAATTTCAACAACAAGAAATATTCCGCAAAGACCTACAATCAGCTGATCTATGACGTCGATACGACCGCCGTGCCGAAAACAAAGGGGCCGGTCGTCGAGGGCGTTTCCCTCCCGATGTACGGCATCTGCAAGGGCGAAAACGCGCTGCTGGCCGTTGCGACAAAGGGCGACGGCAGCTGCTTCCTCTGCTCGGATGTCAGCGGAACCGGTCAGTCGAATACGGAATATAACCGCTGCTATTTCAAGTTCATGCTCCGCAGCTCCGACCAGTATTTCCTCGGCGGCGACCAGCTCAATCCGCTGGATGTCTACGAGAAAACGCTGACGAACCGCGAATTGCAGGTGCGCTATTACCCGCTGACCGCGGAGGACGAGATCAATGCCGACAAGGGCAAGGAGCTCGACTATGCGGATATCGCGGCGCGCTACCGGCAATATCTGCTCGATGACGAAAAGGTGCTGAAAAAGTCGAAGCCGGATGAGGCAAAGCTCTATATCGACCTCTACGGCGGCTGCATGAAGCAGCGCAATGTGCTGGGCTTCCCCGTGTTCATGAAAACCTCCATGACCTCCTATTCCGAGATGCAGCAGATCCTCTCGAATCTCAAGGATGCCGGTGCGGAGAATATGGTCGTCTCGCTGAACCGCTGGACGGATGCCGGCATCAGCGGCAAGGTCGATTTCAAGGCAAAGCCCTCCGGAACGCTCGGCGGCAGGAAAGCATTCAATCAGCTCACGGGCTACATGAATGACAACGGCATCGAATGGTATCCGACTGTCTCAAATACCGCCTATTATTCCGGCAACGGCTACTGGTCGCTGACCGATACGGCGGTGCGCGTCTCCGGCTCATTCGCGAGAATCGTGGACTATGAGCGCGCCTACGGCGTTCCCTACGGTGAAAAGAAGACCATGTCGCTGCTCTCGCCGAATCAGTTCCCGGAGCTTTATCAGAAGCTCGTCAGCAATTATCAGAAGGCTTCGATGCCCGGCGTGAGCATCGGCGCACTCTCCTCGACGCTCTACGGCGACTACGGCAAGAAGACCGGCACCTCCCGCGACCAGACAATGCAGTATGTCGAGGATGCGCTCAGTGCCGTCAAGAAGGATGTCGGCAATGTGCTTTCCGAGGATCCGAATGCCTATGTGCTGCCCTATACGGACACGATCACGGATGTGCCGCTTTACTCGTCCGGCTTCAACATCTTCGACGGCGATATCCCGCTCTATCAGATGGTCATGCACGGCGTGATCCCGTTCTCCACAAAGGCCGTCAACGGCAGCGCGGACGCGGAGCGCCTCGTGATGCTGGCGCTGGCTTCGGGCAGCAATCTCCGCTTTGATATGCTCTATGCGGAGACCAGCGAGCTGAAGGACACCGATTTTGATGTATACTACTATGCATATCACGATTACTGGACAAAGAATGCGGCGCAGTATTATGCGTTCAGCAAGGACATTCTGAAAGCGGTCAGCGATGCCTGCATCATCAGCTGGCAGCGCGACGGCGATGTCATCACGACGAAATATGACAACGGCGTCGAGACCGTCACGGATCTCCGCGAATGCACCGTCACCATGAACGGTGAAACGCGCAGGCTGAAGGACTATGTAGAGGAAGGAGCTGTGGTGCTTGAATGAAAATTCCATATGAACGCAGAAAATCCCTCTACGGATACGGATTCATCTCGATCTGGCTGATCGGCACGATCCTCTGGTTCCTGATCCCGCTGGTCGAATCGCTGTGCTACTGCTTCATGGATAACGCACAGCTCAAGCCGGATGTCGGCGGCATGAACAAGGTCTGGCTCTGGAATGTCGGGCAGAACTGGCTGACGAATTTCAAATACGCCTTCGCTGCCGATCCGCAGTATAAGCAGAATCTGATCTCCGTCCTGAAAGACACCGCGCTGACGACACCGATGATCCTGATCTTCTCGCTCTTTATCGCGGTCATTCTCAATCAGGAATTCAAGGGCAGAGGCTTCGCGCGCGCGATCTTCTTCCTGCCCGTCATCATCGCGACCGGCCCGGTCTACAACATCATCAACGGCAATATTGCGACGACCGGCGCGGACAGCGGCGCACAGTTCTCGACGCTCTTTGAAACGGATATCGTCGATCAGCTGCTCGAATTTTTAGGCGTTATGAATATCAGCGCCGGACTCAGCGATGTCATCAACTCCGTCGTGACGAATATCTTCGGTCTCGTCTGGAGCAGCGGCATCCAGATCCTCATCTTCCTCGCAGCGCTCCAGAATATCCCCGTCTCCGCAAAGGAGGCCGCCTCGATGGAGGGCGCGACCGCGTGGGAATATTTCTGGAAGATCACGCTGCCCTATGTCAGCCCGATGATCCTCGCAAACTTCATTTATACGGTCATCGACTCGTTCACCAAAACAGATAACCTTGTCATGGCACGTGTGCTGGATAAGCAGCTCGACTGGGATTATGCCTATGCCGCGGCAATGGCGTGGAGCTACTTCGCGATCGTCATGGTCGTCGTCGGCATCATCGTCATGATCATCAACAAGTTTATCTTCTATGAAGTAGAATAAGGGGGTGCAGGAATGGATAAAAATATGTCCCCCGAGGAAAAGAAATTCACGCTGGAGGAGATCATGGCGGAGGCCGAGGCCAAGCGCGCCGCAAAGCGGACTGCCGATCCCGAAGCGCCTGCCGTAACGACTGCGCCCGCTGACAGCGATGTACCGCAGACCGTGACGCCGGCAGCACCGCCGGTATCGCGCCCGACGACGCACACCACCGCAAATCTCATTCCGCAGGCAGTGCCTGACCCGCAGGCCGAGCCTGAGCCGGATACCGCACAGCCGGCCGAAATCATACCGGATCCGTCCGCAGATGAGGCGGAGCCCGCAGAAGCCTCGCGCCGTCCGCTCTCCGATCCCGATCATCCGGTCTCGGATCACATTCCGGACTGCGCAAAGCCCGATGTTCATGAGGAGCATCATGTCGGCGAGGGCATGAGCAAAAAGGAAGCCATGCGCATCCGCATGAAGAATATGAACAAGCAGGAGATCGCGTATCTCCGGCGCAAGCAGATCTTCGAGAAATGCTGGCCGGTGTTCCGCTTCCTGATCCTGTTCGGTCTGGGATTCGTCATCCTCACGCCGCTGATGTTCATGCTCTCCTACGGCTTCCGCGAAAATGCCGACATGAACGACCCGACGATCATCTGGATTCCGCGTCACCTGACGCTGCGAATCATGAAGCAGACCATCAACGCAATGGGTCTGACGCGTGCAAACAACAACCCGCTCATCAATACGCTCGTGCTGAATATCGGCTGCTCGATCTGTCAGGTCGTGACCTGCGCGATCACCGGCTACGGCTTTGCGCGGTTCAAGTTCAAGGGCAGAAATCTGCTGTTCGGCATCGTCGTGCTGATGATCCTCGTTCCGACGCAGATCATCTCGATCCCGCTTTACAGCACCTTCCGCAACTTCCTGTTCGGAACGGTCAACCTGATCGACAATATGCTGGTCATGTATCTGCCGGCGCTGACGGCAAACGGCATCCGTGCCGGACTGATGATCTTCATTTTCCGCCAGTTCTTCCGCGGTCTGCCGAAGGAGCTGGAGGATGCGGCCTATCTCGACGGCTGCGGCCCGTTCAAGACCTTCATCAAGGTCATGGTGCCGAATGCGGCATCGTCGTTCCTGACGGTCTTCCTGTTCTCGATCGTCTGGTACTGGAACGATTATTATGTCGCCAGCTCGTTCTTCACGAACACGAAAACGATCTCGCTCGTGCTGAAAAATCTCGACGGCATCCTCAATATTGAGATCTTCAACAATGCGAATGCGAATATCAGTGCGCGTGAAAAGATCGTCTGGCTGGAGGCCGGCTGTCTGATCTCGATCACGCCGATGCTGATCCTGTATGCGTGCCTGCAAAAGCACTTTACGGAGGGCATTGAGCGTTCGGGTATTGTCGGCTGATTCCGCAAAAAACAAAGGCAGTGTCCGCTTTACGGGCGCTGCCTGTTTTTATTGATTACTAATTTTTGCATTGGTAAAAATAACGCCAAAAATCTCCCGCTGCCGCACAAATGCAGGCTCCGCCGCTCCGTCGGTTGATGCCACAAACTGTCTTTCCGCTCTGCCGAAAATCCGCCGCAAAACTGCATATACTCTCTCTGTGCGGGTGCCATGCATCATCCGGCGCCCGCAGAGAGGATGACGCAAATGAAATTTCTTTGCAAAAAAATATGGCTGCCGCGCCTTGCCTTCTGCACCGCAGCGCTCATTCTGAGTCTTTGCGGAACCGTGCGCTATTATGCAGCCAGTCTCCCCGACCATTTTTATGCAGAATCCGGCAGAGACGTCTCCGTGCAGACGCTCCTGCCCGTCACCGTCCGCCGCATCACAGATACCGCCCCGCCCATGCAGTCCGCCGAGCTGCGGCTCTTCGGGATGATCCCCGTCAAGACCGCATCGCTCACGACCTTCGGGCCCGTCAGTGTCTATGTCGGCGGACAGCCCTTCGGCATCCGGATGCTCATGGACGGCGTGATGATCGTCTCGCTCAGCGGCATTGCGGGTGCGGACGGCTCGGTCTGTCCGGCTGCGGATGCGGGGCTGGAGATCGGTGACATCATTTTACAGGTCAACGGCAGGCCGGTCAGCTCGAATGCCGATCTGCAAAACGCCGTCAGCGAATCGGACGGCTCCGCGGTCAGGGTCACCTACCGGCGCGGCGAACAGCTGCATACGGCAGAGATCCGGCCGCTCTATGTGCCGCTCTCACAGCGCTGGCAGACCGGTATGTGGGTGCGCGACAGCACCGCCGGTATCGGTACCGTCACCTATTTCACGCACGCTGCAAACGGCATGATTGCCTTTGCAGGGCTCGGTCATGCGGTCTGCGATATCGACACGGGCGAGCAGATCCCGCTCGGCTCCGGCGACGTGATCGCAGTCTCCGTCAATGACATCATCACCGGCAGCGCCGGAAAGCCCGGCGAGCTGCGCGGCAAATTCAATACCGCCGGACGCATCGGCACTTTACAGGCGAATACCGACTGCGGCGTATTCGGTCTGCTCGACCGTCTGCCGCAGTCACAGATGCTTGTGCCGCTCGGCTACCGGCAGGATGTGACCCGCGGCGAGGCGCTGATCTACACGACGATCGACGGCACCGTCCCGCAGGCATTCACCGCTGAGATCGAGGAGATTCGCAGCGATGACCACTCTCAGCGTGACCTTGTCATTCATGTGACAGACCCAGCCCTGCTGCGCTACGCCGGCGGCATCGTGCAGGGCATGAGCGGCAGCCCGATCCTGCAAAACGGCAGGCTCGTCGGCGCTGTCACGCACGTCTTTGTCAAGGATCCCACTCGCGGCTACGGGATCTTTGCGGAGAATATGTTTGCGCAGACCGCAGCACTCGCTGCCGCTGCGTAGTCCGTGCGGCCGCGCTGTGACGCGGCTCCGCGGCAAAGGAATATAAAAAAACAGGGGACGCTTCATCAGAAACGTCCCCTTTTTTATTCGCTTACATCCGGCAAGTCAGGTGTGCTGTCTGTGCCCGGAATCATGCGGATCGCGGTGATCCGGATGCGCTCAGCGGTTGTCGTCGCTGAAACCGCTCTCGACCAGATCGACCAGCGAAGCGACTGCCTGCTCCTCGTCCGTACCGTCAGCAATGATGCGGATTGCGGTGCCGCCGACAATACCGAGCGAAAGAATACCCAGCAGAGACTTTGCATTCACGCGGCGCTCTTCCTTCTCGATCCAGATTGCAGAGCGGAACTCGTTTGCCTTCTGAATGAAGAAGGTTGCAGGACGTGCGTGCAGTCCTACCTGATTCTGAACCATGACATCTTTAATGCACATAAACTTTCTCTCCTTTATGAATTCATAAAACCCAAAGTACGGAATCTGTGATCCTTTCCGGCATTCTGCGGCCGCTGACGGCCTTGCTTCGGCTGTCTGCACGGTACTGCCTGATCAGCCGCAAAATACGATCCGTAATCCCCTTCCTGATAATACGGAACGTATATTGCTTTTGTCCGATTTCAAATCCCGAATCCTGTCGCCGTTCCGGAATCACGCTATCATTATACTGTTTTTTTTGCATTTCGTCAATCGTATTTCTACACAAAAAGCCGAAACTACTGCAAATTTCTCCGCAATGCTACATTCAGAGGAATCGGATACGGTTCGCTTTGGGCATTTTCACGAAAACGGATTGTTGAAAACCATTGGATGAGTGCCTAGTTTTCAACAAAACAATTTGTTGAAATCGACAAGAAGCGAACCGACTTCATTCCTTTGACCATTTTGACCAAAGATCCGGACGGCGGATCCGGGTGATCTCCTGACTCTGCTCGGCTCTCCACTGTGCAATATTTTTGTGATGTCCGCTGAGAAGCACAGGCGGAACAGCCTCGCCCTCCCAGATCTCCGGCCGGGTATACTGCGGGTATTCCAGAAGGCCGTTATAATGGCTCTCCTCCTCGTAGGCATCGGCCGCGGGCAGCACATTTTCGCACATCCGCGCAACGGCATCCGTCAGCACCAGCGCGGGCAGCTCGCCGCCTGTCAGCACATAATCCCCGATCGAGATTTCCTCATCCGCAATGCGGTCGATCACGCGCTGATCCACGCCCTCGTAATGCCCGCAGAGCAGAAAGAGCCGCGGCATCTGCGCAAGCTCTCTGACGCGCTGCTGCGTCAATACAGCGCCCTTCGGCGAAAGATATATGGTATGCATCGGCAGCTCTGACTGCGCTCTGACGGCCTGCCAGCAGTCGTAAATGGGCTGTGCCTGCATGACCATGCCCATGCCGCCGCCGAACGGCGAATCGTCCACGCGGTTGTGCTTATCCTTGGTGTATTGGCGGATCTGGTGGCAGTTGACGGTGATCGCGCCCTTTGCGCGGGCGCGGCCGATGATGCTGGCCGACAGCACCGCCTCGCACATCTCCGGAAAGAGCGTCGCGATCTCAATCAGCATCGTCGAACAGTCCTTTCAGCGGCCGGATCGTGATGGTATCCGTTTCGTCATCAATTTTCAGCACGACATCGGGAATCACCGGCACCAGCAGCATTTTGCCGGAGGGCGGCTCGACCTCGTAGACATCGTTCGCGCCGGTTTGCAGGACATCGTGCAGCACGCCGTATTCGCGGCCGTCGTCGGCATCAATGACGCGCATCCCCTGCAAATCCTGAATGAAATAGGTGTCGTCATCCAGCTCGACGTCATTGCGATCCATATACAGCACGGTATTGCGCAGCGCATTCGCGGCCTCCGGCGTATCGACGCCCCTGAATTTGACCAACGCCATATTTTTCTGCACGGATGCACGCTCGATCTGCATCGGGATGCGGTCGCGGCCGCGGTAGAGCGTTTCAAATTCGCAGAGGAATTCCGCGCTGTCGCACCACGGCATGACCTTTACAACACCGCCGAGACCGTGTGTGTTGACGATCTTGCCGATCTCCAAAAACTGTTTTTTCATATTCTTCCCCGGTTTATATTATGCTTCGTCGGTCGCGGCGGTGCCGGCTTTGAGGGTACCGTGCGAGAGCGCCTTCAGATACGCATTGATAAACGCATCGAGGTCGCCGTCCATGACCGCCTGCACATTGCCGGTCTCACAGCCCGTGCGGACATCCTTGACGAGCGTATACGGCATGAACACATAGGAGCGGATCTGGCTGCCCCACTCGATCTTGAGCTGGTCGCCCTTGATATCGGAGACCTTTTCCAGATGCTCGCGCTCCTTGATCTCAACGAGCTTTGCGCGCAGCATTTTCATACAGTAATCCTTATTCTGGAACTGCGAGCGCTGCGTCTGGCAGGAAACGACGATGCCGGTCGGGATATGCTTCAGGCGAACCGCCGAGCTGGTCTTGTTGATGTGCTGGCCGCCGGCGCCGCTGGAGCGGTAGACCTGCATTTCGATATCCTCCGGCCGGATCTCGACCTCGACATCATCGGAAAGCTCCGGCATGACCTCGACCGCCGCAAACGATGTGTGCCGTCTGCCGGATGCATCGAACGGCGACACGCGCACCAGACGGTGAACGCCCGCCTCGGATTTCAGGAAGCCGTAGGCGTTCTCGCCGATGACCATGAACGATGCGGATTTGATGCCGGCCTCATCGCCGTCGAGCCAGTCGAGCAAATCGACCTTGAAGCCGTGCGTATCCGCATATTTGTTATACATTCTGTAAAGCATCTGCGACCAGTCCTGCGCCTCGGTGCCGCCCGCGCCTGCGTGCAGCGTCACGATCGCATTGGAGTTGTCATATTCGCCGGTCAGCAGGGATTTGAGCTTTTCCTCCTCGAGCTTCGCCATGAATTCCTCAGCATCCCGCGCGATCTCGTCATTGGAGGAATCGTCGCCCTCCTCAAGGGAAAGCTCGATCAGCTCGATCGTATCCTCAAGCAGCGATTGCAGGCGTTCAAAGTTCTCGACCTTGCGTTCGAGGGTATTGCATCGCTGGGTGATCTTCTGCGCCTTCTCGTGATCGTCCCAGAAGCCGTCATATTCCATTTGGATGCGCAGATCGGCGAGATCATGCTTTGCGCGTTCGATTTGCAGCACCTCGCCCAGCTCCTTGACTTCGGGGCGGGCATTGACGAGCTGATTTTTGATATCGTCCAGTAGTATCATATCAAGTTCCTTTCGGTCGGTATCGTTCTGCGAAAGCCGGCCGGCCTCCGCGCATAGTTCCACGTATACTATTGTACATGATTTTTCGCGATCTGTCAAGTCGGCGGGCAGTGCCCGGTGCCGCTTTCCTCCGGCACCGTTTCGCGAAGCATATCAGTTTTGTCGCTGTTACGGCACTGACCGTGCCTATTGTACGATTCTCATTCTGCTTTTATTCGCTTTCGGAGGACTTTAGGAATTGCCAGCGGGGGCTCCCCGCCGCCGGGCAGTGCCCGGTGCCGCTTTCCTCCGGCACCGTTTCGCGAAGCATATCAGTTTTGTCGCTGTTACGCTGCTGTTCGCAGCTAATTTACGGTCTGGCTTTCATCCCATTCTGCTTCCGGATGACCTTAGGAAATGGCTGCGGGTTCTACCCGCCGGAGGACTTTAGGAATTGGCCGCGGGTTCTACCCGCCCTGAACGGAACAGCTTTGCGAACCGGATGCCGCTCCCCTTGATCTTCTCACGAATCACCTTTTCATCATCCAGATGCATCAGATAGATTTTCACGCCGCCGGCCTTCAATTCGCGCAGCTTCGGCAGCAGCTCGTCAATGAACAGATGCACGCCGGTATCATGCGCGGCGCATTCCGTATAGAGATACGCGCCGCGGTGCAGATAGGGCAGAAACGGCTCCAGCTCCGCCGTGTCGCCGGTATAGATCACATCCTGCCCCGCAATGCGCAGCCGGTAGCCATAGCAGCGCCCGGCCAGCCCCGGCACATGGCGCACCGGCACCGCCCCGCAGAGCCATTCACGCTCTGCCGCGTCCGCAGTCAGCAGCGTATAGGCATCCGGATCGCCGCCGTCCAGCCGCTCAATGAAGAATTTCAGATCGTCAGCGACTGTCTGAGCCGGCGCAATGACCGTCACCGGCTTCTTCCAGACAAACTGCGATAAAGCAATGAGCATCGGAATGCCGCCGATGTGGTCGCCGTGCGTATGCGTGACCACAACCGTGATCTGCGTCTGCGGGAATTCCAGTTTCCGCAGGCGGTGGAATGCAGACATCGGGCAGTCGAGCAGCACAAGCTCGCTGCCGGCGGTGAAAAATGCGCAGTTCTGCGTGTCAGCGAATGCCGAACCGCGTCCGAAAAATCTCAGCATGATGATCCCCCCTTCCGGACGCATCAAATCAGATGTAATTGCTTCAGCTGTCTTGCCAGCCGTGCGACCGGCAGTCCCATCACATTGTAATAATCCCCGTGAATGCCCGCGACCAGCAGCGCGCCCTGCCCCTGAATGCCGTATGCACCGGCCTTGTCATAGGGCTCCTCCGAGGCGGCATATGCGGCGATCTCCGCATCCGTCAGCGGATAAAACTGCACCGATGTTTCATCGGAAAAGCTCAGCGAGCCGCCCGGCCAGAAGATGCCGACACCGGTGATGACCTTGTGCATCCGCCCCGAAAGCGCATTCAGCATCCGCTTGCAGTCAGCTTCATCCGCCGGCTTGCCGAGGATCTCGTCATCGAGAATGACGGTCGTGTCTGCGCCGATGACAACTGCATCCGGATGCAGCTTCGCGACCGCCGCAGCCTTCCGCACCGCCAGCATCTCCGCCGCGGATTCCGCCGGAACGCCCTCCGGCAGTGTCTCATCGCATTCTGATACGATCACCGAAAACGGAATATCCAGCTTGCCGAGCAGCTCCCGCCGGCGCGGACTGCCGCTCGCAAGGATTAGCTTTGTATCCATATTCTTTGCCTCCAATGGCGGGCGTTATTCATCGCCGCCCTCAATATGATGATGCACATTTTCGAGTGCCTCCGAGGAGATCGTGACCTTGTGGTCTGCGGCAGCTTCGAGATCGGCGGCCTTGTGTCCGCGGAAGACCAGCTTCAGGAAAATCGGGCAGAGGATCGAGCTGATGATAATGAGGAAGATCGTCGCAACGAGCGGATCAATGCCGCCCTGCGGTGCGATCAGTACCGAGCCGGTCGCATAGACCGCCAGCGCGACCTCGCCGCGCGCGATCATGCCGAAGCCCGCCGCCAGCGATTCCTGCCCGTCATATCTGAAACATCGCGCCGCAGCGCCGCAGCCGATGATCTTGCCGATGATGCCCGCCGCGACGAATGCCAGCACGAACAGCATACTCGACCAGCGGAACGCGCTGAAATCCGCGCTGATGCCGATATACGCGAAGAACATCGGCGTGAAGAACATATAGCCGGAAACGATGACCTTGCGGTCAACGAAATTGCTGTCGCCGAGACCGGAGAGCATCAGGCCGGCCATATAGCCGCCGGTGATCGCCGCGATGCCGAAGAATTCCTCCGCGGCATAGGCAAAGAGGAAGCAGGCGGCAAAGGCGAAAATGCTCGTTCTGCGCTTGTGCGGATAGGCCTTGACGAGCTTCTTGAACAAAATGCGCATCCCGTAGCCGGCGATGACCGTGAACACGAAGAAGCCCGCGACGCGCAGCAGCGTCATCCAGATATTCCCCTCGCCGCCGAGACCGGTGATGATGCTCAGCGCGACAATGCCGATCACATCGTCGATGATCGCGGCGCTGAGAATGGTCGTGCCGATCTTCGTTTTCAGCTTGCCCAGCTCGCGCAGTGTCTCGACCGTAATGCCGACGCTTGTCGCGGAGAGAATACAGCCGATAAACAGCGCATTCATGAGCTTTTCATGTTCATGGACAACGGAGAATCCGCCCATGAACAGCAGCGCTGTCAGCGTGCCGAGCAGGATCGGGACAAACACGCCCGCGAGCGCGATGACCGTTGCGGCGGCGCCGCTGCGCTTCATTTCACGGAAATCAGTCTCCAGTCCGCTTGAGAACAGAATAAACACGACGCCGATCTGCGAAAAGCTCTTTAACACATTCATTTCCTGCGCGGTCGGGTGAATCAGGCCGGGGAAAGAGCTGTGAACGAACAGTGCCGGGCCGATCAGCAATCCGGCGAGGATCATGCCGACAACCTGCGGCAGACCGATCTTTCGCGTCAGCATACCCATTGCTTTTGTCGCCAGCAGGATGATGCCGCAGTCCAGCAGAATGTTCATCACATTGAAGTCCATTTTTGTCACTCCCATAGACACACGGAAAGCAGGACAGCTTGTGCCCTGCTTTCGCAATATCGTACCAAATCGGAATTATTCGTAAAGCGGATACTTTGCGCAGATCTCGCTGACGCCGGCACGGATCTCGTCTGCCTTTGTCTCGAACTGCGTTGCGGTGAGATACATGAACTCCGCAATTTTCTCCATATCCTCGGTCTGAAGGCCGCGGGTCGTGACCGCCGGCGTACCGACGCGGATGCCGCTGGTGACCATCGGCTTCTCCGGATCGTTCGGGATCGCGTTCTTGTTGACGGTGATATAGACCTCATCCAGACGGTGCTCCATCTCCTTGCCGGTGATGTGAACCGGACGGAGATCGACGAGCATCAGGTGATTGTCGGTGCCGCCGGAAACGAGATCGAAGCCGCGTGCGAGCAGGCCCTTTGCGAGCGCCTGTGCATTGTCAACGATCTGCTTTGCATATGCCTTGAACTCCGGCTTGAGTGCCTCGCCGAAGCAGACAGCCTTGCCTGCGATGACGTGCATCAGCGGGCCGCCCTGAATGCCGGGAAAGATCGCCTTGTTGATCTTCTTTGCCAGCTCCTCGTCATTGGTCAGGATCAGGCCGCCGCGCGGACCGCGGAGCGTCTTGTGCGTGGTGGTGGTGACGACATCGGCATAGCCGACCGGGGACTGATGCAGGCCGCCTGCGACTAGACCGGCAATGTGCGCCATATCGACCATGAGCATTGCGCCGTTGTTATGTGCGATCTCAGCGAGCTTTGCGAAGTCGATCGCGCGCGGATATGCCGAAGCACCGGCAACGATCAGCTTCGGGTGATGCTCCTTCGTCAGCTTCTCGACGGCATCGTAATCCAGAACGCCGTTGTCGTTGACGCCATAGGAGAGGAAGTTGAAATATTTACCGGAAAGATTGACGGTCGAACCGTGTGTCAGGTGGCCGCCGTGTGCGAGGCTCATGCCGAGAACGGTATCGCCCGGCTGGAGCAGCGCGAAGTAGACAGCGGTATTCGCCTGTGCGCCGGAGTGCGCCTGCACATTCGCGAATTTCGCGCCGAAGAGCTGCTTTGCGCGCTCGATCGCGATCGACTCGACGATATCGACAGCCTCACATCCGCCGTAATAGCGCTTGCCCGGATAGCCCTCCGCATACTTGTTCGTCAGGACAGAGCCCATTGCCGCCATAACAGCCGGCGAGACGATGTTTTCGCTTGCGATCAGCTCCAGATTTCTTCTCTGGCGTGCCAGCTCCTGCTGCATCGCAGCGCCGACATCGGGATCACATTTGGAGACATAACCGATCGTATCAATCAGATCATTGAACATTTTTTTCAATCCTTTCCGGTTTATTCCTGTTTCACACAGATATAGCTATTATACCACACTTTTCGCAAAGATGCAATAGCATCCGCTGCATTTTCGCAAAAAAATCTGCACTGTCCCCTTCAGACAGTGCAGATTCTGATTCAGAGTATTGCGGTGATTATGCCTTCGGTGCGAGATCCTCAGCCTTGATCAGCTTTGCAATGAACTTCAGGATCTGGCTGCAGTCCTCCTGATCGACCTTGCTCGAGTGAGTCGTAACATCAGCGTTTCTCTTACCATCAGTCGAGATAACAGCTGTGCCGTCCTCAGCGCAGAAGCGTGCGATCAGAACAACGTCATTGACATCGACAGTACCGTTGCAGTCCGCATCGCCCCAGACAGCATTGGTGTCATCCGGCTGTGTCTCACCGCCGGCGATCTTGACGGAGCCGTTCGTGAACGAACCCTCGTAATTGGTGGTCTTGTCAGCGCCGACAGCAGAGAAATAGGTGGAAGCCTTCTCGGAAGCGCCCGGATAGACCGCACGGTCAGCCGGAGCGACAGTCAGCTTGGACTCAGAACCCGCAGCTGCGCTTGCAGAAGCAGTACCGGTGATGGTCAGGAACACGCCGTCCTTGGAGACCCAGTACTTGGAATCGGTCAAACCGGTTGCCCAGACGATGACGATCTGCTTGCCGTTGTCATACCAGTTGAACAGAGTGTCACCGAGGTCACCCTCAGCAGCCTTTGCACCGGTATCGCCGACAGCACCGAGCTTGACATCGGTGATCTTCACAGCGTCCTTATCGTAGTTGATGGCGAAATCAATCGAGCTGAGGCCGGTAGACGGCACGGAAGCCAGCTCAACGTCAACACTGAAGTTCTCGCCGGCCTTGACGGTGTCAGTGCCGACCTTAACCTGCACATTGTCAGCTGCAAAAGCAGTGGTGCCGAAGCTGACAGCTGCCATTGCCATAGCCAGCAGGCCGGAAACAATTCTCATCTTTTTCATGTTCATACTCCTCCAAAATGTATATGTGTGTGTGGTCATACGGCAAATGCCGCACCGTGAGGTGGATGTCCCCTTCTTCATCCACATTCACATGATACCATCTATATCTTAACTGAATCTGAAAAAAAATGCAATGACTTTTTGTATCATGTTTATGACTAATCGGTCATTCATTTTGCAGATTTCCGACTTTCTTGCGATAATCCGTCCGATTCAGCAAGATATTCCCAAAAACATCGCGGATTTTCCGCGAATTTTCAGTGAGAAGCATACCGGTTACAGGCCGTCTGCAAAAATTTGTGCAGACAGCCTGTGCTGTTCCGGTCATTATTTGAGCATACTTGCGATCTCGCCTGCGAAATCGTCAACACGCTTCTCAATGCCCTCGCCGCAGATGAAGCGGACAAAGCTCTTGATCGTGATAGCAGCGCCGGCCTTCTTGCCGCAGGCTGCAACATACTGTTCAATGCTCTCGCCCTCGCCCTTGACGAATTCCTGTGCGAGCAGGCAGTTGTCCTTGTAGAACACGCCGAGCTTGCCCTCTGCGATCTTCGCGAGCACCTGCTCCGGCTTGTTTGCCATCTTGGGATCGTCAGCCATCTGTGCCATAACGATCTGCTTTTCCTGCTCGATGACCGATGCCGGAACCTCTTCCTTCGTGAGGTAGGTTGCCTTCATCGCGTCAGCCTGAAGTGCGACATCGTTGAGGCACTCCAGAACGGCATCCGTTGCGCCTGCATCGCAGGAAGCAGCAACGATAACGCCTTCCTTCTTATTGAAGTGGACATACTCCTTAACAACGCCCTCAAGACGTGCAAAGCGGCGGATCTTCAGGTTCTCGCGGAACTTGAGGAAGATCTCCTGCAGTGCCTCCTCGACGGTCATATCCTTGCCGTCGAACTTGGTCTTGTTGAGGGTATCCATATCAGCCGGATTCTCGTTGAGGACTGTGCGTGCCAGACCCTCGCAGAAGCCGACGAATTCCTCATTCTGTGCAACGAAGTCGGTCTCGGAGTTGACCTCGACGATCGCAGCAGCAGAGTGGTCTGCATTGGTCACTGCGATGACAGCGCCCTCAGCCGCGATGCGGTCAGCCTTCTTCGCCTGATTTGCCAGACCCTTTTCACGGAGAATGACGATTGCCTTCTCGACATCGCCGTCCGCTTCGGTCAGAGCCTTTTTGCAGTCCATGAGGCCGACGCCTGTGGACTTGCGGAGATCATTGACATCCTTTGCGGTGAAATTTGCCATTGTTATATCCTCCCCGTGAAATTATTCAGCAGCAGCTTCTTCGGCAGCAGCGGTTTCCTCAGCTGCCTGTGCATCTGCGCCCTGTCTGCCCTCGATGACAGCATTTGCGATGGTGCCGGCGATCAGCTTGACCGCACGGATCGCGTCGTCGTTGCCCGGAATGACATAATCGACATCATCCGGATCGCAGTTGGTATCGACGATCGCGACGATCGGGATGCAGAGCTTCTTTGCCTCAGCAACAGCGATCTTCTCCTTGCGCGGATCAACGATGAAGAGTGCGCCCGGCAGCTGCTTCATGCCCTTGATGCCGCCGAGGAACTTTTCGAGCTTCTCGATCTCAAGGGAGAGCTTTGCAACTTCCTTCTTCGGGAGCAGAGCGAAGGTGCCGTCTGCCTCCATCGCGTGGAGCTGCTCCAGACGCTTGATGCGCTGCTGAATGGTCTTGTAGTTGGTCATCATGCCGCCGAGCCAGCGTGCATTGACATAGTAGGAGCCGCTGCGCTGTGCCTCGTCGCGGATCGAATCGGCAGCCTGCTTCTTCGTACCGACGAACAGCACCGACTTGCCCTCTGCGGAGAGCTCGCGCACGAAGTTGTAAGCCTCTTCGAGCTTGCGAACGGTCTTCTGCAGGTCGATGATGTAGATGCCGTTGCGCTCCGTGAAGATATACGGAGCCATTTTCGGGTTCCAGCGTCTGGTCTGATGACCGAAGTGTACGCCGGCTTCGAGGAGCTGTTTCATAGATACAACGCCCATTTTGGAATACCTCCTGATGAATAAAAAAATTTGGTTTGACCTCCGGACCGCACAAGGAGTCGCCGCGTCTGAGACGAAAAAACCGCCTTCTGAACCGAGCGGCTGTGCAGATCCGTGCGAAGTGCGTTACTATTATACCATATTTTTCGCAGATTGGCAAGAAAACCGCCGGAACTTCACGTAGAAATTCCGGCGGGTATTTCCGCTTGTTTTTGTGCATCATGCCGAGCCATACGATTTCCGGATTCATCCGGTGCGTTTATCACACACCCGTGTTCCCGTCAGACTTCGGCTTGCGCGATTCCTTCATCATGGCGATGATCTGCTTCGGCTTGAGCAGCTCGCCGCGGTAGAGCACCAGCAGCTTATAGACCGCCGCCGCCAGCGCCATCAGCAGGATCACGCTCAGCACCAGCACACCGATCGACAGTCCCGCGTTCAGTGCCGATTCCTCGCCGAGCACCAGTCTGCCCGGCATGACAAGGATTGCCGTGAACGGGATCAGCTTGAGCCAGAGCGGGCTGTCCGGCAGCTGACCGTTCGAGATATTGTCCAGCATACCGCTCGACATGGCCAGCAGCAGGCTTGCGACGAGGATCAGCGTGAAGATCATGTTTGTCTTATTGAGATCCTCCTGCTTCGAGGCCATCGCGCCCGAAACAGCCGAGAGCGACAGATACAGCAGGAAGCCGAATGCCAGAAACACCAGACTCACGGCGATGCCGGGGATCGAGAAGATGCCGCCGTTGATATCCGTGATCTGCTGCACCGCGGTCATAACCTTGTTGTCACCCGCATCCGTAATTTTGCCGAACAGTACGGCCGTTCCGCCGAACAGTCCGCCGGCCAGTGCCGCGAGCCAGATCAGGATCTGGAGAACGGCTGCGGTCGCGATCGCGAGCAGCTTGCCCATGAGAAGCGCAAACGGATGCACCGTGACTAGGATCGTCTCCATGAGCTTCGAGGTTTTTTCCAGCATGACGCTGTTCGCCATGCTCTGACCGTACAGCACGACCATCATGTAGATCAGCATCATCATGAAATAGGGCATCAGCATTCCGATGATGAATTTCGCGGAATCCTCCTGCTTCTCCTCGACCTCCGCCTTGTCGTTGACAGAGGCAGTCGTCATGTTCACCGGCATGGAAAGCAGCGCCGCGCCCTCCGGCGTGATCTCGGCCTTTTGCAGCAGGATCGCCATGAACTGTTCCTCGGCAAAGCTGCCGAAGCTGCTTGCGCGGCTGCGGGAGATATCCGTCACCTGCGGCAGATAAACCGTCAGGGAATAGGACTGCTCCTGCTTTGTCACGCGCAGGATCACCGCATCCCTCGCGCCGACGGATTCGCTGATCGCGGCATCCATCGAGACACAGCTCTTGAATTCATAGGGCTTTTCAGCAGTCTGATTCAGCACGGAATAATCCGCTTCGCCCTCCGTCTCATCCACCACGCAGACAAGCCGGATATTCTTCTCCTTGTCGTCCTCCTTGCTGTCCTTATCCTTGCCGATCGACGAGAGACCGAACAGGATCAGCGGCAGAGCGACCAGCAGCAGCAGTCCGAGAATGATCGTCGAGAGCAGCCAGCCCTTTGCAGCGACCGTCTGTCTGAACGTAAAACGGTAGACCTTTCCGATACCGGTCAGCGGACTCCGCTGCGTTCCGTTATTCGCCATGAGAATCCTCCTTTCCGGCAGCAGCCGCAAGCCTTGCAGCCGCCTTTTCCTCGCGCAGCATCCGGATCACCTGCTTCGGCTTCGGGAATGCACTGCGGTAGAAGATCATCATTCTGTAAACTCTGCCTGCCGTCTTGATGAGGAAGAATACCGTCACCGCCTGAAGCAGCAGTCCGACCGTAAAGACGCCCGCGCTGATCTTTCCGCAGACAAAATTCGGAAATGCGGAGAAAATCGAGGTCAGCGGGAAGAGCGAGACGATATTGTAAGCGGCATCATTCTCGAACATCGGCACCATTGCGCCGACCAGATAGCCGATCATGATGAACAGCACAACCGCAAGGCTCGCCTGCTGGGTATCCTCCGTGCGCGAGCAGCAGGAGCCGACGATCGCGCTGAACGATGCGGCGATCGCGTAGGCCAGCACCGTGCAGAGCAGAAAGAGTGCGATCGTAGCGCCGCTGATATGCAGCTTTGTGAAATCAACATTGAACAGGCCGCTGACCATATCCGTCAGAACGGTCGGATCGGTCATCTGCGAGCCGATCCGGAACGAAAGGAACAGGCCGAGCGCGACGAGTCCCAGTCCGCCGAAGATAAAGACCGTAACGGCCAGCAGCTTGCCGAGCATCAGTGCCGCCGGCGATACGCTGACGAGCAGCGATTCCACCAGCTTCGAGACCTTTTCCTCCATGCACTGCTGGAAGACATAGCTCATCGCAAGCGTATTCAGCATGATGATCAGATAGCAGTAGAACAGGTTCGCGAAAACGTGCGTATCCGTTCCGGTCTCCTCGGCGCTGCGCAGATAGTCGCTGACGCGCGAGACCTGCGAATAGGTCTTGCTGTGCAGCAGCGCCTCCTGCTCCGCCGTAACGGACTGCATCCGCAGCAGAGACTGATGCAGCGCAGAGCTGAGCACCTCATTCAGCGCATCGGCATCCCCGCCCTTGACATCGCTGTCCGCGCCGTAATTCGTCCGGATATCGAAGCGCATCTTCTCCTGATCTATGACCATGACCGCAGCAGCCGCAGTCTTGTCCTCCGAGATCGTTTTGGCAAGCGCCGCGTCATCATCCTTTGTTTCGATGATCTCCACACCGGAGAACACCTGATCCTTACGGATATCGTCCGCCTCGATCATGAAGCCGGTCTCATTGCGGAGATAGACCTTTTTGATCGCGGTCTCGGTAACGGCCTTTCCGCCGACCAGCGCACGGATCGGGAATACCGCGAGCGATCCCAGAAACAGGAACAGCAGGAAAATGATGACGGATCGGTTTTTATAATGCTGCTGCACCGTATAGCGGAAAACCGCGCCGGCGCCGCGCAGATCAAGATTCTTCATGTGCTTCGCCCACCTTTTCCACAAAGATCTCATGCAGGCTCGGCTCGCGCAGCTCGAAGGCGATCAGCGGGATGCCCTGCGTGACCAGCGTCCGCAGCAGTGCATTCGCCTGCTCCTCACCCGTCACGCGGCACTGATACGAAAAGCCGACGCTTGAAAGGATCGTGATGCCGGCCTGCTCGATCAGAGGGCGCAGCTCCTGCTCCGCCTTGACGAACAGATTGATGAGGCCGTAGCTTTTCTTGATCTCGGCAAGATTGCCCTGCAGCACCGTCTTGCTGCGGTTAAGGATCGTCAGATCGGTGCAGAATTCCTCGATCGTCGCCATCTGGTGACTCGACATGATGAGGTATTTGCCCTTGTCGATCTCCTCGTGAATGATGCTCTTGAACACATCGGTATTGACCGGATCCAGACCGGAAAGCGGCTCGTCGAGGATCAGCAGCTCCGGATCGCTGAGCAGCGCCAGCATGAACTGGATCTTCTGCTGATTGCCCTTGGAAAGCTCATCGGCCTTCTTCGGCTTCGGTGCCTTTGCGCCGGTCTGCTGCGGATAGAGATATTCCGTCGCCTCCAGACGCTCCGCCCAGTAGCGGATGCGCTCCTTCGCCTGCGAGCGGGAAAGCCCGCGCAGCGAGGCAAAAAACATCAGCTGATCCATCAGCGTATTCTTCGGATAAAGGCCGCGCTCCTCCGCAAGATATCCGACATTGCAGGTCTTGAGCGAGAGCGGGCCGCCGTTCCATTCGACCGTGCCGCCGTCCTTCGCCAGCATATTGAGGATCATGCGGATCGAGGTCGTCTTTCCCGCGCCGTTCGTACCGAGCAGCGCGTAGACACCCGGCTGATGCATCTCAAAGCTCAGATGATCGACAACGACCTTGTCGCCGTACTTCTTAAACAGTTCCCTAACCGAAAAGCCCATCGTTTTCCGTTCCTTTCTGCTGTGCAAAATGTTTCAGTCCGACAGTCAGCGGCGCCGATCGCACAGCGTACATTCCTATTTTATCATACCCGCAGAAAAAAAGAAAGTGTGCAAACAACGATTTATGCATTTCAGCAAGGAACCGGAATTCCACTTCTTTCTTTTTGGTCATCATCTACGATTTCCGGAAACTGGCCGGTGAAAATTGTGCAAAAGCGGCAATTTTCCGCAAAATGCTTGACGGCGGGGCGTTTTTATGGGATAATGTCATTATTCGGCCGCTGCGGGATGTCCGCAGGGCAATCCTATATGTGTACGGAGGAAACCGTTATGCACCTGAGCGCGTGTATGTCCGTTCTGCTCGCATCCGGCGGCGCAGAAAGGCTTGCTGAAAAAATGACCGAGCTGCTCGGCGGTCTGCCGCCGATCCTCATCCCGTTCATCATTTCGATGATCCCGATCCTGGAGCTGCGCGGCGGTCTGATCGCGGCTTCGATCCTGAATATCCCGATGTGGGAGGCGATCGGCGTCTGCATCATCGGCAATATCCTGCCGATCCCGTTCATTCTGCTGTTCATCGAAAAGATCCTCAACTGGATGGAGGGCTGCAAGGTCGGCTGGATGCGCAAGCTGGCGCTCTGGCTCAAGGCGCGCGGCACCGGCCCCAAAGCGACAAAGATCCGCAAATACGAATTTCTCGGCCTGCTGCTGTTTGTCGGCATCCCGCTGCCCGGCACCGGCGCATGGACAGGCTCGCTGATCGCGGCGCTGCTTCATGTCAGCCGAAAAAAGTCCGTTCCGGCGATCTTCCTCGGCCTGATCCTCGCAACAATTATTATGTGTCTGCTCTCCTACGGCGGATTGCAGGCGATCATGAATCTGTTCTGAACAAAAAATGACCGCGCACCGTGGCAATACGGTGCGCGGCTTTTTTTACTTATCTTCCTCATGCTGAGGCGCATCATTGATGAAATCCGCAATGATATAGCGCGGACGCTGCTTGACCTCCGCATAAATTTTGCCGATGTATTCGCCGATGATGCCGAGCGCCAGAAGCTGCAGGCCGCCGATCAGCCAGATCGAACACATCATGCTCGACCAGCCGAGCGTCGAATGTCCGAGCAGCTTGACGATAAACGCCCAGATGAACGCGATCACAGCCATGACCGACATGATCACGCCGAGCCATGTGATGAGCTTCAGCGGCTTCGTGCTGAATGAGGTGATGCCGTTGATCGCAAAGGCGAGCATCTTTTTCAGCGGATATTTGCTCTCGCCCGCGAAGCGCTCCGCACGCTCATAATAGACCTTGCTGCTCTTGAATCCGATCAGCGGAACCATGCCGCGCAGGAACAGATTCACCTCGCGGAAATTGCCCAGCTCCTGCAAAACACGTCTGCTCATGAGCCGGAAATCCGCGTGATTGTAGACCACATCCGCGCCCATTTTCTGCATCAGCTTATAGAAGGATTCCGCCGTGAATTTCTTGAAAAACGTGTCTGTCTCACGGGCGCTGCGCACACCGTAAACGACCTGACTGCCCGCGTGATATTCCTTGACCATTTCGTCGATCGCGTTGATATCATCCTGCAAATCAGCGTCCATTGTGATCGCCATATCGCAGAGATCCTTGACCGTCATCAGTCCGGCCAGCACCGCATTCTGATGGCCGGCGTTATGCGCGAGATTGATGCCGGAGAAATACTCCGGTGCCTCGTCATGCAGCGCGGAAATGATCTCCCATGTCCTGTCCTTTGAGCCGTCATTGACAAATACTACGCGGCTGTCCGGTGAGATCAGCCCCGCGCCGATCAGCGCGTCATATTTTTCGCGCAGGCGCTTCGAGGTCTCGCCCAGCACGGCCTCCTCATTGTAGCAAGGAACGACCATATAGAGTATATTATGCTCCGTCATTGTTTTCCTCCTCCGATGCTGCATTTTGTTCTGCTGATTCCTCCGCTTTTTCAGGCTGTTCCGCAGGCGGTTCCGCCGCAGCCGCTTCCGTTTCCGCGGTTACCGTTTCAACAGCTTCCGTTTCCGCGGTTACCGTTTCAACAGCTTCCGTTTCCGCAGCTGCCGTTTCCGCAGCTGCCGCGGCGGGCTGCGGCTTTCCGGTGCCGATCAGCCAGTACAGGCGGTAATATGCCGGACTGACACGTTTGCCGACCCAGTCGCCGAGCTGCACGATGCCGTATGCCGCAAAGGCGCACATCGCAATGAAATACGGCAGCACATACTGCGATTTGCCCTCGCCGATCATATGGTAGAAGAATCCGCCGAGGAATACGACCGGCAGCGGTGTCAGCATGAAGTCCTTCGAGCGGATCATCGCCAGACAGCCGATGCAGAAGCCGAAGAAGATAAGCTGCGCAAAATAGTCCATGAGCTTCTTCACGGTCGCTTCGCCGTCGCCGCAGACCCAAGCTGCAAAGGCGTTCTTTTCCTTATACTGTCCGCGCACCTGATTGTTCCAGACCGACTGATAGGATGTGTCATTCCACTGGGAGACATTCTTGTAATAGAAGAAGTCGTTTGTATACTGCGGATGCTTCACGAGATAGTCAATGCGTTCGTGCAGGATCTCCGAGATCCGCTCCGCAGCGAGCTTTTCGTCGTAATTCGCCTGCTCGATCGTGCCGAGCGTATAGCCGTAATTGTACCAGCCGGGCGCGTCCTCACTCTCGTTGATGCCCATTGCAAGCCATGCCGTATAAGGGATCGTTCCGTTGATCTCAACGCCGGCCTTTTTCTCATAGTGCCGGATGACGAGCGACTGCACATTCAGTGCCATGACCGCCGTCACGACAATGAAAATGCCGTCACGGATGAATTTCTTTCTGCCGATCATCTTTGCCGCAGCGATCAGCAGCATCGCGACCAGCCAGATCATATAGTTTGATTTGACCATGACGGCAAGCGTAATGCAAAGCGCCGCCGGGACCGCATAGAGAATGCCTTTTTTCAGGTCGTTCTCTTTCAGGAAGCAGATCTCGCAGTAGAGCGCGATCACCGCGAACATCATGCCCGGATAAATGCCGTAGACAAATGAGCAGGAGATGATCGGCGCAGTGCTGAGCGCCAGCAGGATCGCCGCAAGGATTGTCACGCGGCGATCGCCGAACAGCTTGTCCGCGATCTTCACGAGGAACAGATTGATGACGCCGAGGAACACTGCATTCAGAACCTCCAGCGGCATCAGATTGTCCATATGCTTAAAGAACTGGATGAAGCGGATGATCCACTCATTGAACAGCACATAGCCGAGCTGGAATGCGTAGTTGTGGAAATACCGGATGTCGCGCAGACAGCTGTAATTATTCTCCGCAAATGCCCACGATGCCGAGGTGACCGTGCCGGAATCCTCCGTCGGCGCAGACTGCGAGGAAAGCACCCACACAACACCGAGAATGAATGTCCAGAGGAACATCAGCAGGCCGAGCATCCGTGTTGAAATCCGGATCTTCAGCCGCTTGATGAGCGCAAAGCAGGCGACCAGCAGGAACGCCAGCACCAGCAGATTCACGATCAGATTGTCATTCAGATAATATACCGATTCGACGCGCTCCTTGATGTGATAGACGATCGACTGCACGCCCTCGCCCTCATTGACCTTCGCGACCACAGTCGTATGCAGGAGACTGACCAGCGAGAGAAACAGCGCCGTCAGGAATGAGATCACGCCGACTACATAAAGCCCCGCCTTTTCAACGGCCGGACCGATCTGGTTTTTCTTCATAGCTTCCTACCTTCAAGTCTCTGAATCATTGTCTTCCGGCTGAATGCCGCTGCTGCGGTCATAGGGATCGCCGTTTTCCTCATCATCCGCGAGGATGCTCGAATAATTCGGATCGGCCGGCTCCTCCGGCTTTTCCTCCGCAGCATTCTCCTCTGCCGGCTTTTTGCGGTGCGGGATGACGAGCGCCAGAATGACACCCAATACAGCCAGTACCGCGACGACGATAATGACCGTCAGCGTCGTGCCGAGGCCGATCTGTTTGAATTTCACGCTGCTCGACTCCGCATAGGTCTTTGCCGCAGAGCCGGAGCGTCCCGCGAGTGTGAAATCCTGGCGGACAGCCGCGCTTTCCGTGCCGCCCTCCGCGTCCTTCACGATCTCAAAGCCGAATGCGCAGTCACCGATCTCCGTGACCGATTTCGGCACGGTCATTTCGTTCATGGCATTGCAGCCGCAGAATGCATAGGCGCCGATTTTCGTCACGCTCTCCGGAATCGTCACGCCGGAAAGCGTATTGCAGCAGTAAAATGCATATGCACCGATCTCCGTGACCGTATCCGGAATCACAAAGCTGCTGAGCGATTCGCAGTCCGCAAGGAGACTTGCGGGGATCGCCGTCAGCTGCTTCGGGAAATCAAAGGATGCAAGGCTGCTGCATCCGGAGAATGCGCCGTCTCCGACGGTCTTGACGGAATCCGGCAGCGTGACCGTTTTCAGCTTGAGCGCTGAGGTGAATGCATACGCGTCGATCGCCGCCACACCCGCCGGAATGTCGTAGGATTCCGCGGTATTGCCCGCCGGATAGAGCAGCAGTCTGCTGCCGTCCCGCGACAGCACCGCGCCGGCACTGTCGGTCATGAAGCTGTTGTTGTCCTTTGCAATGTCAACCGTTTCCAGTCCCATGTTGGAAAAGATCGCCATTTCGTCGATCTGCCGGACGGATGCGGGAATATGCACCGTTTTCAGCAGCAGACAGCTGACAATGCTCATCGGGCTGATCTGCACCAGATGCGCCGGCAGCGTCAGCTCCTCCAGCGCGATATCGTAGGAGAATGCATAGGAGGGCAATACCTCCAGATTTTCCGGCAGCGTGATATCCTTCAGCGCAAAGCAGTTCGCAAAGGCATAGTTTCCGATCTCCGTGACCGAATCCGGAATTTCCAGCTTTTCCAGCGCCATGCAGTAATAGAATGCGCCCGCGCCGATTTTTTCCAGTGAATCCGGCAGCGTCACGCTTTTCAGCGAGACACATTCATTGAACGCGCCGTCGCCGATCGCAACGACCTTTTCGCCCTCGACCTTCTCCGGCACCTTGACTTCGGTCACGGTTTCCTCCGCGCCGATGAGCTGATAGCCGCCCTCTGTCTCGGCAAAGGTCAGGTCGCCGACCTTGATGCCCTCATCCTCCGCCGGCGCATCCTCCGCATAAGCCGGAAGCGCCGCGGTCATCATAAGAAGACCCGCACCGATACAGGCAAGGAATTTCCGTGCATTACTCATCTTCTCCGGTCTCCTTCTTGGATTTCTCCTTCTTGGATTTCCTGCTGCTGATCACGGCAGCAGCGATAATACCGAGCATTGCCCCGATACAGGATGTGATGCCGATGACACGGCCTGTGATGCCGCCGCTGCTGCCGGACGCTTCTGCATTGCTGTCGGACGGCTCCGCCTTGCTGCCCTCCGCCGCGCTGCTCTCCGCAGAACTTTCCGCATCGTGGTCATGGTCATGCTCATCCGCGCTTTCCTCTGCGATGCTCTCTGTGCTGCTGTCCGCAGCACTGTCCGACTGGCCGCTGTTGTCGATAAAGGTGAAATGGTTGCCGTCATCCGAATCAAAGCAATATTCATGCGCGACAGAGCCCTTTTCGCCGTAGATCACAAAATCCTCATTCATGACAAATTCGCCGTCGGCTCTGACATCCCAGCCGAATGCCGAATAGCCGATTTCCGTGACGCTCGCCGGAATGCTGACCTCGGTGAGCTTCGTCGCGGCAAAGGCCTGCATACCGATCTTTTGCAGACTGCTCGGCAGGCCGATCTTTGTCAGTGCGGTACCGGAAAATGCGCCGTCGCCGATCTGGATCAGCGTGGACGGCAGCCTGACCGATTCGAGATTCTTGCAGCTGTTGAAGGCAAAGCTGTCGATCAGCTCAACACCCTCCGGGATATCCACGCTTTTCAGCAGGGTGCAGTCGGAGAAGGACGAAATGCCGATCGCAACAAGCGAGGCGGGCAGCTCGATCTCCTCGATCGTCAGACTGCAGGTGAATGCAACATTGCCGACCATTTTCACGCCGTCCGGCACGACTGCCTTTTTCGGCTCCGTGCCGAGCGGATAGCGCAGGAGCGTTAAGCCGTCCGCAGTATAAAGCACGCCGTCACGCGATTCAAAATTGACATTGCCCTCCGCGACCTTGTATTCCAGAATGCCGGTGCAGTCTGCGAAGGTATAGGAGCCGATCTCCTGCAAATGCGAGGGGAGCGTCACGCGTTCGATCTGATGCTTGCCGGTGAACGCGGTATCGCCGAGCCGGACGACATCCAGTCCCTCGATCTGCTCCGGGATCACGATGTCGGTCTCGCTGCCGTTATAGTTGATGATGCAGGCGGCTTTGTTTTCCTCGTCCTCGCTGTCAACGAGGCGGGAATAGGTGTAGTCGCCGCTGGTATAGGTTACGATTTCTTCGGAATCCTCCGAGTCCTCGGCAGCGGCGCTGACCGTACATACGGCGAGCATCGTCAGCGCGGCAAGCAGTCCGCTTCCGGCGCGCAGGATCTTCTGTTTCATACTGAAATCTCCTTTTATAAGGTATCCGCTTCACGGATGCTGTTTTGAATGGTTGCCTCACTCCATGTCAGTTTACTGACCGAAGGCACACCAAACCCGCGGTTGCTTGAACGCCGGGAACATTTCGCCCTCGACCAAAATCTTTAGACGGCGCTCCGGATCATGAACTAGGGCGTGTTGACACTAAAA
>DGSY01000206.1:5392-12229 GCA_002394125.1 Ruminococcus sp. UBA4350 | reverse complement strand
GCTGTCGCCCGGCAAGGATTTTTAACGACGAACGGGGCAAAATCAGCCAAAAAGACGCGTGTTAGGCTTAGTGTCAACACGCCCTAAGTCCCTGCACAGAAGCCGCGATCAGCGGCGTGTGTTTGTGAAAATCAGCCTGTGAGCGCGACCGTGCCTTTAGCATAACGGCTGTCGGCCCTGCCGACCGGCCCGCCGGCCGGCTCAAAGTTAAGGGGTGAAAACCGGACGCTGCGCCCGACTGTTTCCACCCCTTGATCGTCATATGAACCGTCACGGATTCCGCGGGATCATACGGCATCTGCCGGCCGTATGGCTCCGTTCCTCCCCGCTCCGTCATCTGAATGTGCGGGAATCTGTTTCCATTATAACATAAAACTTTCGATTATTCAAGAGGATAAGCGACACTTGTATATAGATTCCACAGGATTTTCATCAAACCGTCACGCCGTTTCAGGTCGTGATCCGGCGGCACTCCATATAAAAGCGCTTATCCGCCGCATGACCCATCGAGAAGGTCTTGCGGGGCAGTGCGCCGTCCTTGATAACGGTCGGGAACAGCTCCGCCTTCTGCATATCCGGCAGCAGAATGCCCATGCTGTCCGGCTCACCGGCCAGCGATGCGACGACCTCCGCCCCGTGGATATAGTCGATCTTTCCGCCGTTCTCGCGGAGCCATGCATCGAGGAAGCTCTGCACGCTGCCGACCGTCAGATTCGAGGTCGGCTTGTGGATATAGTAAGCGGTCGTTTTGCCGCCGAGAATGACCTCAAAGCGCTGTGCGGATTCCGCATCGGTGCGCAGATCGAGCGCTGCCGTCATATCCGCGAGCAGCTTCTCCGCATTGACCTGATTGAGAATGCGATGGATCGCCTCAAATTCGAGCGCAGGGCTGTGCAGATTGACCAGCTCGACCAGCGCATAGCGCATCGGCGCATTTTCGGTATCGGCGCCGGGATTTGCGGCCTTCCACTCCTCATAGAACGCCTTTGCGGTCGCGAGAGAATGGTTGCCGTCGCCCATTGCATAGACAAGCGGATGCTCCTCGCCGGACTCCGTGCCGAGCGCCGTCAGTGCATCGAGAATCCGTGCCTGTTCCTCCGCCGGAACGAGCCAGCCCTTGATCGCGCCGCCGCCCTGCATCAGCTCCGTATCATAGAGCTTCTGCATGGAGCCGGTCTTTTCGCCGAGCGGTTCGATAACGGTTTTCTTCGTATCATCGAGCAGGATCATGATATGCGGCAGCTCCAGCGCTGCACCGCGGCGGATCCGGACACGGGGCGGGATGCGCTCCGGAACGGTCGCTTCCGTCGCACGGACAGGCGAAACGGAGCCCTTGCTGTAATCATACTGCTCGAGGTCGATCTTGCCGATCAGGCCGGCGCGCATCTTGCCGTCGGACTGGATGCGCTCAATGTAAACCATTGCATTTTTGTATTCGGCAAAGACGCCCGCGCTCAGATATTCCTGCATGGTTTTCTGGATCTTCGCGATGCGATCGGTCACATCGGCATCCTCCAGATAGACCTCCGGCAGGATCAGCCGGAGCGCGGAGGGCTTTTCGCCGACAAGACGGTCAGTCTCCGCCCAGTATGCGGGCTCGCCGGTGTACTGATCGCAGGCGCAGACCGCCCAGACACCGGACATATGCTGCTGATCGGGCAGCAGGATATCCGCTGCGCTGAAAGCTGTTTTTTTGTTCATATCAAACAAATCCTTTCCGTTTATAAATGTACGCGGTCACTATTTTCCGCAAAGCTGTGAGATTTTCTGTCAAAAGGTGTTTACAAATCCTGCTGTTTGTGTTATAATGTTAAGTAACAACAACCCGTTGCAAAATCCATACGAAAGGAACTTTGGAATGCTGCATGAAAAGTCCTGCGGCGCGATCGTGTACCGGCGGTTTCACGGAAATATCGAGATTCTGCTGATCAAACACATCAACAGCGGCCACTGGTCGTTTCCCAAAGGTCATGTCGAGGGCGATGAAACGGAGCTGGAAACCGCAAGACGCGAAATCAAGGAGGAAACCGGTCTGGATGTGATTCTCGATCAAACCTTTCGGGAGACTGTCTCCTATTCGCCGCGGCGGGATACACAGAAGGTGGTCGTCTATTTTCTCGCGCTGGCACGCAATTATGATTATGTGCCGCAGGAGGAGGAGATCGCCGAGATCCGTTGGGTGGACATTGTCCGCGCGTCCCATATGCTGACCTACGAAAACGATAAAACCATTGTGAACAAGGCACGCGCCGCAATCAAACAGAACAATCACATTATGTGACATGAAAGGGAAGGCTTCAGGCTTTCCCTTTTTTGTTGTCTGTCAGCGCATCCGGCCTGTTTCGCGCAGATACCGCACGACGGCTTCCTCGATCGCGGGATAGATCGGCTCCAGACTCTCCGGTATCATAATGTCCATAGTCTGCGGCTGACACATGAACGGAACAGGCTTGCCCGCCCATGTGCCGCAGATGCCGTGCAGATAACCGTTTGTCTCCTGCACGGACTCCGGCACGACTTCGAGCTTCAGCGTATCCATATTATCCCTTTCCGATCGCATTGCGGAGCGCACGCAGTTCCTCCGCCGTCAGATCACGCCATTCGCCGGGCTTCAGCATACCGAGCTTCACCGGGCCGATCGACACTCTGCGCAGTCTTGCGACCTCCAGCCCGACGGCATCGCACATCCGGCGCACCTCGCGCTTTTTGCCCTCGTGGATCGTCACGAGCAGCACAACTCTCGTCGGCTCCGTGACCTGCGTCACGATATTCGCGGGCGCCGTTTTGAAGCCGTCGTCGAGCGTCACGCCTGCGGCCATCTCCGCGAGCTGTTCCTCCGAGACCGGCGGGCGCACCGTCACACGGTAGGTCTTGGAGACCTCCCGCGAGGGATGCATGATGCCGTTCGCAAAGGCGCCGTCATTCGTAAAGAGCAGCAGCCCCTCGGAATTGCGGTCGAGCCGCCCGACCGGATAGACGCGGGTATCCACGCCGTCCAGCAGATCGGTCACGCAGCGCCGCCCCTGTTCATCGGAGAGCGTCGTGACATAGCCGCGCGGCTTATTCAGCATGATATAGCGGAATTCCTTCTTCTTCGGGATGAAGACGCGCTCATCCCCGACCGTGATGATATCGGTCGGGAGCGCCTTATCGCCGAGCCGGACGGGATGTCCGTTGCATCTGACCTTGCCCGCGTCGATCAGGGACTCCGCCTTCCGGCGTGAGCAGTATCCTGCATCCGCAAGCAATTTCTGAACTCTGATTTTTTCCATAAGATCTCCTGATTTCGCAGCTGCACAGTCTCACGGCCGCGCTCTGCCCTGCGGCAGTCTCCTGCCGGTGATTATTCTGTCTCGACAACTGCGGTCTCGGCAGCAGCAGCCTTCTTCTCCTGTCTGCCCGCGAGGAAGCCGGTCACCTTGTCCATGACATCCGGCACCATGTTGATGAGTGCATTCGGCGTGGACGCATTGACGGAAAGCTGAAGCAGCTTGACATCATTCGGCATGATAACGAGGAATGCGATCGGGGAGATCGTCACACCTGCGCCGCCGCCGCCGCCGAACATATCCTTTGCGACCTTGGTCGGCAGATCGGAGCCGCCGGATGCAAATCCGAAGCTGACCTTTGAGATCGGGATGACGGTCGTGCCGTTCTCGCACTGGATCGGCTGTCCGATGATCGTGTTCGCATCGACCATGCCGCGGATCTGCTCCATGGTAACACGCATGGTTTCCTGTACCGGATGCTCATTGCTGCGTTCGCTCATAATTGATTCCTCCTGAAATATGGTTTTGCGGGTCTCCCCGCTCGGATACAAATATATATAGTATTATGCCTCTGCCGGCACGGTTTCCTTTTCGCGCAGCTTTTCGTCCTTGCGCTCGGCGCGGTATGTCCGGATCGAATTGATCAGGAACCGGATGCCGAGGATCAGCACCATGAGGATCGCGGCCGCCGGTGAGACGCGCAGCTCCAGTGCGGCACGGAATGTGATGCTCTCATTGTAAAAATCCGCGAGAATGCGGAATTCGTCCGTTTCAATATCGACCCAGCATTGCAGCGCGGCCAGAAGGTTGTAGGCCGCCGCACAGATCTTGCCGTAGAGCGTCGCGGTATTCGCGGGATCATCCGAGGCAACCGCGAGATACAGCTTCACATGGCGGAAATGCAGATGCTTCGTCAGAAAGCGCAGGGCGGGCGGCAGTGCGCCGAGGCCGTCCTTTGCAAGGCGGAGCCAGCCCTTCAGCGAATCCGGCTTGATCCAGCGGATAAAGCCGCGCTTCTTCGGCTTTTCCTCTGCCGGTTCAGATTCTTCGGGCGATTCGTCCTTTTTCTTCCGGCGTCTGCGGCGCGGCTTTTCGTCAAGGACTGCCTGAATATCGGGATCATCCGCGAGCGATTCCGGATCGACGGATTCGGACGCCGGTGTTTGCTCCGGCGCGGTTTCCGCAGCGGGCTGTGTATCCGTCACCGTATCCGGCTTCGGGACATTTTCCGCAGCGGCAGGCTCCGGCTTTTCTGGCCGCTCCGGTTTCTTCGGCTTTTTGGGCTTCTTCGGTTTCGGAGGTTCGGGTTCAGGTTCAGGCGGGGGCGGTGCTTCGCCCTCCGGCAGATCCTCCGGCTTCGGCGGCTTCTGCGGTTCCGGCTTTTCGGCGGATTCCTTATGGAACACGCGGAAGAATGCATAATATACCGCGACCGCCCATTTGCCGTCACGGAACCAGCCCGTCACGCGCACCGGCAAAAGCAGCAGCACACACAGTACAAACAGTATGATAAGCAGGACTGTTCCGACCAAATGCTGCACCTCCCTCACCGGAAATCAAAAACTTCAATGCTCTTATTATACCATATTATGAGAGAAAATGCAAGTGCGCATACAAAGAATCGTTATGATTCTGATTCGTTCAATGAGAATATGGGTGCCATTGCTTTCGGTTTGCTTTGATAGTTTGAATTTCTCTTTGCACAATTTCGTTTTGGCGCGCATGAAAGCAAAATAAAGAATCCCCCGGAATGCCGGAAATGCCCGCTGCCATTTCCTAAAGTTCTCCGGAAGCGAATGGAAGCAGAATGAGATTTCCCCAGACCGCTAAATAGGCGCGATCAGCGCCGTAACAGCGACAAGATTGATATGCTCCGCGAAACCATGCCGGAGGAAAACGGCACCGGGCACTGCCCGGCTGTCGGATTTGTCAGTTTTGTGCGGGGGAAAGCACACGAATTTTCTGCAAAAAGCACTTGCCTTTTTTCAGAAAATGGAGTATAATAAATATGTATGTGATTACAGAGGGAGGAATATCCATGACACTATTTCCCGTCCTGACGGCGGATAAGGTTCTGCGCGGTACAGAAAAGCTCACCGGCACTGAGATCGCGTCCATGACCCTGATCGGACTCGCCGTCGTTTTCGTCGCGCTGCTGATCCTCGTCATTTTCCTGTATGCGACCGGCGGCATCTTCCAGAAGCAGTCCGGCAAGCCGAAAAAAGCGGCACCCCCGAAGACGGATGCACCCAAGCCCGATCCGAAAAAAGCGGCGCCCGCTGCTCCGAAGAAAACGGCTGTCCCTGCTCCTGCCCCTGCACCGGCCGCTGATGCCGATGACAGCGAGGTCATCGCGGTCATCATGGCGGCGATCGCGGCAATGGGCGCTGCCGACGGAAAGAAATACCGGCTGCGTTCGGTGAAGCAGGTCACACGCGGCGGCTCCGGCAGATCTGTCTGGGCACAGGCCGGCATCTCGGATGCCACCAGACCGTTCTGAGCATCAAAGCAATAACATAAAAAGAAAAAACGGAGGAAAAAACAATGGGCGGTGTATTAGATTTTATCACCAACACGCTCGGCGGCCTCTGGTCTGACAGCGGACTTCATGCGCTGTTTGCCGACGGCGGCTGGAAGAATCTCATCATGATTCTCGTATCATTCGTATTCATGTATCTGGCAATCGCAAAGGGCTTCGAGCCGCTGCTGCTGCTGCCGATCTCATTCGGTATGCTGCTGACCAATCTTCCGATGGCAGGGCTCTATCATCCGGAGCTATGGGTGCTTGTGGACGGCCATGTCAATTACGGAGAGGTACTAAAGGAAGGCGGATTGCTGGATATCTTGTACCTCGGCGTCAAATTGCAGATATATCCGCCGCTGATCTTCCTCGGCATCGGCTGTATGACCGACTTCTCCCCGCTGATCGCGAACCCCAAGAGCTTCCTGCTCGGCGCGGCGGCACAGGGCGGCATCTTCTTCACCTTCGTCGTTGCCGGACTGCTCGGCTTTACCGCTGCGGAAGCGGGCTCCATCGCCATTATCGGCGGTGCGGACGGCCCGACTGCGATCTATGTCTCCACCCGTCTGCTGACCGGCGGCGGTGCGATCACCACGGGTAATATCGCGCTGGCTGCATATACTTATATGGCACTCGTTCCGATCATTCAGCCGCCGATCATGAAGGCGCTGACCTCGAAGAAGGAACGCGCTGTCAAGATGGAACAGCTCCGCACCGTCTCCAAGACCGAGAAGATCATCTTCCCGATCGCGGTCACGATCATCGTTTCGCTGCTCGTTCCGTCGGCTGCTCCGCTCGTCGGTATGCTGATGTTCGGCAACCTGCTCAAGGAATCCGGCGTCGCTGCCAGACTGATCGACACCGCACAGAATGCCCTCATGAATATCATCACGATCTTCCTCGGCATCTCCGTCGGCGCGACCACCAAGGCGGAACAGATCATCAATCTCAAGTTCGGCGGCGTCATGCTGCTCGGTGTCATCGCATTCTCGCTCGGTACGGCCTGCGGTCTGATCTTCGGCAAGATCATGTATAAGGTCACGGGCG
>DGSY01000206.1:0-5335 GCA_002394125.1 Ruminococcus sp. UBA4350 | reverse complement strand
GGCGGCAAGGTCAATCCGCTGATCGGCTCGGCAGGCGTTTCCGCCGTCCCGATGGCAGCGCGTATCTCGCAGAAGGTCGGCGCGGAAACGGATCCGACCAACTTCCTGCTCATGCACGCAATGGGGCCGAATGTCGCTGGTGTTATCGGCTCTGCGGTCGCGGCCGGCGTGCTGCTCTCCGTGATCGGCTGAGCAATCATCTATCGGAAATTACGGCGGTACCTGTCTCCGCTCCCCGCGCGGCGGAGAGAGACCGGCACCGCCTTTTTCACATTCTCTTTTCAAATGCCAAAGCTGTATGCAATACAGCAAATGACTGACGGAACGGAGGTTCATTATGAAAGAGTATCCAATCGTTGATACGGTCGATGCCCTGAAAGCGCTTCTTGCCCGCGTGCGGAAAGCACAGGAGGAGTATGCACAGTTCCCGCAGGAAAAGGTCGATGCGATCTTCCGTGCAGCTGCGATCGCAGCCAATCAGGCGCGGATCCCGCTCGCGAAAATGGCGGTCGAGGAGACCGGCATGGGCGTGGTCGAGGATAAGGTCATCAAGAACCACTTCGCATCGGAGTATATCTACAACGCCTACCGCAATACCAAGACCTGCGGCGTGATCGAGCGCAATGAGGCAATGGGCACGATGCGCATTGCAGAGCCGATCGGCGTGATCGCGGCGGTCATCCCGACCACAAACCCGACCTCCACGGCGATCTTCAAAACGCTCATCACCCTGAAAACCCGCAACGGTATCATCATCTCCCCGCATCCCCGCGCAAAGGCTTCCACGATTGAGGCTGCACGGATCGTGGCGGAGGCGGCCTATGCTGCCGGTGCGCCGGAGGGACTGATCGGCTGGATCGACAAGCCCTCGCTCGACATGACCAATACCGTCATGAAGTATTCCGATATCATCCTCGCGACCGGCGGCCCCGGCATGGTTCATGCGGCCTATTCGAGCGGCAAGCCCGCTGTCGGCGTCGGCGCAGGCAATACCCCCGCGATCATCGACGATACCGCGGATATCATCCTCGCGGTCAATTCGATCATCCATTCCAAGACCTTCGACAACGGCATGATCTGCGCATCCGAGCAATCGACGATCGTGCTGGATAAGATCTATGACAAGGTGAAGAAGGAATTTACAGCACGCGGCTGCTATTTTCTCAAGGGCGATGAGCTTGACAAGGTGCGCAAAACCATTATCATCAACGGCTCACTGAATGCGAAGATCGTCGGTCAGAAGGCGCATACCATCGCGGCGCTCGCCGGCGTCGAGATCCCCGAAACGACAAAGGTTCTGATCGGTGAGGTCGAGGATGTCAGCATCGACGAGGAATTTGCACACGAAAAGCTCTCGCCGGTGCTTGCAATGTACCGCGCAAAGAATTTCGAGGAGGCCATGCAGAAGGCGGAGCGCCTCATCGCAGACGGCGGCTTCGGCCACACCTCCGCCGTCTATCTCAACGCCGTCACCGAACGCGCAAAGATCGACGCAATGGCAGAGCGCATGAAGACCTGCCGCATCCTTGTCAATACGCCCTCCTCCCACGGCGGCATCGGCGATCTCTACAACTTCGATCTGCGGCCGTCGCTGACGCTCGGCTGCGGCTCGTGGGGCGGCAATTCCGTCAGCGAGAATGTCGGCGTCAAGCATCTGCTCAACATCAAGACCGTCGCCGAAAGGAGAGAGAATATGCTGTGGTTCCGTGCGCCGGAAAAGGTCTATATCAAGCAGGGCTGCCTGCCCGTCGCGCTCGATGAGCTCGGCACGGTCATGCACAAAAAGCGTGCGTTCATCGTCACCGACAGCTTCCTGTTCAAGAACGGCTATACCAAATGCATCACTGACAAGCTGAATGCGCTCGGCATCGTCCACACGACCTTCTTTGAGGTCGCGCCGGATCCGACGCTGGATTCCGCCCGCAAGGGCGCTGCCGCGATGACCGCCTTCCAGCCCGATGTCATCATCGCGCTCGGCGGCGGCTCGGCGATGGATGCCGGAAAGATCATGTGGGTGCTGTATGAGCATCCGGATGCGGACTTCATGGATATGGCAATGCGCTTCTCCGATATCCGCAAGCGCATCTATACCTTCCCGAAAATGGGCGAAAAGGCCTATTTCATCGCGATCCCGACCTCGGCCGGCACCGGCTCGGAGGTCACGCCCTTCGCCGTCATCACCGACGAGCAGAGCGGCGTGAAGTATCCGCTCGCCGACTATGAGCTGATGCCGAAAATGGCGATCGTTGATCCCGATATGATGAAGACCGCGCCCAAGAGCCTGACCTCGGCTTCCGGCATCGACGTTGCAACACACGCGCTCGAAGCCTATGCGTCCATGCTCGCGACCGACTACACCGACGGCCTTGCGATCCGTTCGCTGAAGCTCGTCTTTGAGAATCTGCCGCGCACCTACAAAAACGGCGCAGAGGACATTGAGGCATGGAGCAATATGGCGAATGCCGCGACGCTCGCAGGCATGGCCTTTGCCAATGCGTTCCTCGGCGTCTGCCATTCGATGGCGCATAAGCTCGGCGCCTTCCACCACATCCCGCACGGTATTGCGAATGCGCTGATGCTGGAGCAGGTGCTGCGCTTCAATGCCGCAGAGGTGCCGCCGAAAATGGGCACATTCCCGCAGTACAGCTATCCGCATACGCTCAGCCGCTATGCGGAGATGGCCGCGGCCGTCGGCATCAAGGGCAAAAATGATACCGAGAAGCTCGAAAACCTCATCAAGGCGCTCAATGATCTCAAGAAGTTCATCGGCATTCCGGACAGCATCCGCGAATGGGGCATTGATGAACAGGACTTCCTCAGCCGGCTCGATGAAATGAGCGAGCAGGCCTTTGACGATCAGTGCACCGGCGCAAATCCGCGCTATCCGCTCATCAGCGAGATCCGTCAGATGTATCTGAATGCGTATTACGGAAAGAACAGCGAACAGGTCTGAAAAGGGGGCAATCATCATGCTGTATCAGGAGGATCAGGTCATCGCGACCCGACCGAAAAAAGTGATCTACCGCGACGGTGATACCGTCGTCAAGCTGTTCAGCGCGGATTATTCCAAGGCATCCGTGCTGAATGAAGCTCTGAATCAGGCGCGTGTGGAGGAGACCGATCTCAATATCCCGCGCATCCTCGAGGTGTTCAAGGAGGGCGAACAGTGGGCGATCCGCTCCGATTATATCGAGGGCAAGACGCTCCAGCAGCTCATGGATGAGAATCCGGAGAAGAAGGACGAATATCTCCGCCAGCTCGTCGAGCTGCAAATGCTGATCCACACAAAGCGCGCACCGCTGCTGACCAAGCTCAAGGATAAGATGCACCGCAAGATCAGCGACAGCAAATTTGAGGCGACCGTCCGCTTTGAGCTGCACACCCGTCTGGAGGGTATGCCGAAGCACAAGAAGGTCTGCCACGGCGATTTCAACCCGTCGAATGTCATCATCACGCCGGACGGCACGCCCTTTATCATCGACTGGGCGCACGCCACACAGGGCAATGCCTCCGCGGATGTCGCAAGAACCTACCTCTATCTCGTGCTGAACGGGCAGGAGCCGCTTGCAAAGGAATATCTGCGGCTTTTCTGCAAGATGAGCGATACGGCGCTGCAATATGTGCAGAACTGGATGCCGATCGTTGCGGCATCGCAGTCCGTCAAGGAAAACAGCGCGGATGATTTTGAGCTACTCTCCCGCTGGGTGAATGTCGTTGACTATGTCTGAATCACACTGAAACAAACATCCCGCCTGTGAATACCTGCACAGGCGGGATGATTTTTATTTGCAGATGATCGCGGATACCCGATCTTTTGATTCCTTTGCGGTCGTTACAGGAGCGCTGATTTCAGGATAAACAGCACAGCCAGCACATACATGATCGGATTGACCTTCTTTGCCTTGCCGCAGCAAACGCTCAGGATCACATAAGAGATCACGCCGATCGCGATGCCCTCTGCGATGCTGTAAAACAGCGGCATTGCGATGATGCAGAGATATGCAGGGATCGCCTCGGTGTAATTGTCCTCCGTGAGCTTGATCTCGGAGATCGTCGTGAACATCAGGAAGCCGACAACGATCAGTGCGGGCGCTGTCGCAAAGGACGGAATCGAGGTGAAGATCGGTGCGAGCAGCATCGAGAACAGGAACAGCACAGAGGTCACAACAGAGGACAGACCGGTTCTGCCGCCCGCTGCAACACCCGCCGAGGATTCCACAAAGGTCGTTGTCGTGGAGGTTCCCAGCACTGCGCCCGCAGAGGTCGCAATCGCATCGGCAAGCAGCGCGGGCTTGATGCGCGGGAGCTTGCCGTCCTTGTCGAGCATTCCCGCCTTCGTGCTGACACCGATCAGTGTGCCGAGCGTATCAAACAGGTCAACAAACAGGAACGAGAAGATCACAATGATAAAATCAAAGATGCCGATACCGTCGAAATCCAGGCGGAAGCACTGCCCGAAGGTCTCGCCGAGCTTCGAGAAATCTGTCATCCGGAAGGACGGGATCATGCTGTAAAAGCCGGCATCCGGAACAGGCTCATAAAGCCCGCAGAGCTCACAGACGATACCCATGAGCCATGTCGCGAGTATGCCGATCAGGATCGAACCCTTGACCTTTTTGATATACAGAACCGAGGTCAGCAGGACACCGATCAGCGCCAGCATCGCACAGAGCCCGTTCGAATGGAAGTCGAGTCTGAAATCGGTCAGAGCGACCAGCGTTGCGGAGTCCACCGCAAGTCCGGCGTTTTGCAGGCCGATGAACGCGATGAACAGACCGATTCCGACAGAGACCGCACGCTTCAGCGTCAGCGGGATCGCATTGAAGATCGCCTCGCGGACATTCGTCAGGGAGAGTATGATGAAAATGATGCCCTCAATGAAAACGGCAAACAGGGCGACCTGCCACGGATAGCCCATCACGCCGCAAACCGTATATGCCATGTACGCATTCAGGCCCATGCCTGCGGAAAGCGCAAAGGGCAGATTCGCCATGAGCGCCATGCAGAGCGTTCCGATGAACGATGCAAGGCAGGTCGCGAGCAGGACTGCGGTGCTGTCCATGCCCGCCTGTGCGAGGACGGACGGATTGACCGCCAGAATATACGCCATTGTCATGAATGTCGTAATACCGGCAGCGACCTCGGTGCGGATGTTGGTATTGTTTTCCTTTAGTTTGAAAATTTTCTCCAGCATTGCTTTTCCCTCTTTTCGTATGCAGTTTTGATGTCATACAGTCTGTACGGAATTCCGGACAGGCTATAATCTATTATAGCATAGAATGACAGAAAGTGCAATGGATAAGAGAAAATAAAAGGAAATGTTCCGCAGCCTGAT
>DGSY01000034.1 GCA_002394125.1 Ruminococcus sp. UBA4350 | reverse complement strand
TGTCGCCGAACTTCTTGCCGGTGATGCCTTCCATCTTGACAATGTACTCCTCGATCTCTGCCATGATCTCGGGGTTGATCTGACGTCCATCCTCATAATACTGGGTGCAGGCCTCAGTGGAAATGGTGAAGCCCTGCGGAACCGGCAGGCCGATCTTGGTCATTTCAGCCAGGTTCGCGCCCTTACCGCCGAGGAGCTCTCTCATGTCTGCGTTACCTTCAGAGAAGAGGTAACAATACTTTTTTCCCATTGGTAAAACCTCCAATCATTGTTACCGGCTGCGGAAATTTGCGATTTGTGCAGGGCGCACGAATCCCATGGCAGCCGGACATATCCATATTATAACATATTCCCTGATAAAAATCCAGTACTTTTTAGAGATTTTTTGGTGTATCGGTATTTTTTGTCATTTTCCACAAATATCATGCTGTGATTTTGATACGGCTACGGCTCAGAACCGCATCCGCTCCGCGACCGCGAGCTGATCGCAGCGCTCATTCTCCGGATGACCGGCGTGTCCCTTGACCCAGACGAACGTGACATTGTGCCTTTCCAGCAGCGGCAGCATCCGCTCCCAGAGATCGACATTCAGCGCGGGCTTCTTGTCGGCCTTGACCCAGCCCTTTTTCTTCCAGCCGTAGACCCAGCCCTTTGTGATGCTGTCCACGACATAGCGGCTGTCGGTCGTGACCGTGACCGCGCAGGGCGATTTCAGCGCCTCCAGTCCGGAGATCACGCCCATCATCTCCATGCGGTTGTTCGTCGTATGCGGCTCGCCGCCGGAAAGCTCCTTCTCGTGAACCCTTCCGGCCGCATCGGTAAAGCGCAGGATCGTTCCGTAGCCGCCCGGCCCCGGATTCCCGCTGCACGCGCCGTCCGAATACATCTGCACCTGCGGCAGCCCCTTTTCCAGTATCATGCTCCGCCCTCACTTTTCTGCGCTTTTGCTGCGGCGTCCGCGCTTTTTCGGCTGCGGTGCGGGATGCAGATAGCTCCGGAGGAACTGTCCCGTATAGGATTCCTCACAGGCTGCGATCTCCTCCGGCGTACCCTCCGCAACGATCATGCCGCCGCCGTTTCCGCCCTCCGGCCCCAGATCAATGATGTGATCGGCGACCTTGATGACATCCATATTATGCTCGATCACGACGAGCGTATTCCCCGCATCCGCAAGCTGCTGCAGCACCGTGATGAGGCGGTGAACGTCGGCATTGTGCAGACCGGTCGTCGGCTCATCGAGAATATAGATCGTCCGGCCGGTCGAGCGCTTCTGCAATTCGGTCGAGAGCTTGACGCGCTGCGCCTCACCGCCGGAAAGCGTGGTCGCCGGCTGACCGATCTTGATATAGCCGAGTCCGACATCGCGCAGCGTCGTCAGCTTCCGCGCAATCTTCGGGATCGCCGAGAAGAATTCGCAGCCCTCCTCGACCGTCATTTCCAGCACATCATGGATCGACTTGCCCTTGTATTTCACTTCCAGCGTCTCATGGTTATATCTCGCGCCCTTGCAGACCTCACACGGCACATAGACATCCGGCAGGAAGTGCATTTCAATCTTCACGATGCCGTCGCCCTCGCAGGCCTCACAGCGTCCGCCCTTGACATTGAACGAGAATCTGCCGGGGCCGTAGCCGCGCTTTTTGGCATCCTGCGTTTCTGCGTAGAGATTGCGGATATCGCCGAATACGCCGGTATAGGTCGCCGGATTCGAGCGCGGTGTTCTGCCGATCGGTGACTGGTCGATGCAGATGACCTTGTCAAGCTGATCCGCACCCTCGATGCGGTCAAAGCCGGTCGAGCGGATCTTGGCGCGGTTCAGCTCCGCCGCGAGATACTTATACAGGATCTCATTGACGAGCGAGGATTTGCCCGAACCCGAAACGCCGGTCACGCAGACCAGCTTGCCGAGCGGGATCTTCACATCAATGTGCCGGAGATTGTTGACCGCCGCGCCGTAAACCGTCAGGAATTTTCCGTTTCCGGGGCGGCGCGTCTCCGGCACCGGAATGGACTTCCGTCCGCTGAGATAGGCGCCGGTCTCCGACTGCTCGCATTTCAGGATATCATCAAGCGTTCCAGCGCAGACGATCTGTCCGCCGTGAATGCCCGCGCCGGGGCCGATATCGACGATATAATCCGCGGCGCGCATCGTATCATCGTCATGCTCGACGACGATCACCGTATTGCCGCAGTCACGCAGGCGCTTGAGCGTCGCGATCAGCTTTTCATTGTCACGCTGATGCAGGCCGATGCTCGGTTCATCGAGAATATACAGCACGCCCATGAGCGAGGAGCCGATCTGCGTCGCAAGGCGGATGCGCTGGCTCTCGCCGCCGGAGAGCGATCCCGCCGCTCGCGCAAGCGTCAGATAGCCGAGACCGACCGACTGCAAAAAGCTCAGTCTTGCGCGGATCTCCTTGATGATGAGTCTTGCGATCATCATTTCGCGCTCGGTGAGCTGAATATTGTTAAAGAATTCCACAAGCTCCGTGACGCTTCTGCGGCAGAGCGAATCAATATCTATGCCGCTGACCGTCACAGCAAGCGAGATCGGCCGGAGCCGCCGGCCCTTGCAGTCCGGACACGGCACCTCGGTCATCAGCTCCTCCAGCTCGTCCTTGATCCATTGTCCGCCGGTCGCATAGCGCCGCTTGAGATTCGGGATCAGTCCCTCAAAGGGATGATGATAGGTCGCGCCGCCGTATTCCTCCGCCTGATGCAGCGTCAGATCCTCGTCGCCGTTGCCCCAGAGGAACAGGTCGATCTGCTCCTTTGTCATGTCACAGAGCGGCGTATCCAGCGGAACGCCGTAGACCTCATGCAGCGCATTGGCATACATATTCGCAACGGATTTCGGATCCTTCCAGTTCCAGCCGCTGACCTTGAAGCCGCCCTCGTGAACGGTCAGCGCCTTATTCGGCATCAGCAGCTCCGGATCAAATTCGCGGAATACGCCGAGACCGGTGCAGGTCTCGCAGGCGCCGAACGGATTGTTGAATGAGAACATCCGCGGCGTCAGCTCCTCAACCGAAATGCCGTGCTCCGGGCAGGCGTAGGACATCGAGAAAAGCTGCTCCTCGCCGTCGATGATATCGAGCAGCACAAGGCCGCCGCTCAGTGCCGTCGTGGTCTCGATGCTGTCCGAAAGGCGGGAGCGGATGCTCTCCTTGACGACCAGACGGTCAACGATCACTTCGATATTGTGCTTCTGGTTCTTGTTCATCTTGATCTTCTCGCTGAGATCATAGATGATGCCGTCCACGCGCACGCGCACATAGCCGGATTTTTTCGCCTGCTCCAGCTCCTTTGCGTATTCGCCCTTTCTGCCGCGGACGATCGGCGCGAGCAGCTGGATCTTCGTGCCCTCCGGCAGCGCGAGGATCTGGTCGGCGATCTGGTCAACGGTCTGCTGCAAGATCTCTCTGCCGCAGACCGGGCAGTGCGGGATGCCGATGCGCGCATACAGCAGACGCAGATAATCGTAGATCTCCGTCACGGTGCCGACCGTCGAGCGCGGATTCTTGGAGGTCGTTTTCTGGTCGATCGAGATCGAGGGCGAAAGGCCGTCGATGCTGTCCACATCGGGCTTTTCCATTTGTCCGAGGAACATCCGCGCATAAGACGACAGCGACTCCATATAGCGCCGCTGTCCGTCCGCATAGATCGTGTCGAATGCGAGAGAGGATTTTCCGGAGCCGGAAAGTCCCGTAAATACGACCAGTTTATCACGCGGTATTTCGAGATCGACATTTTTGAGATTATGCTCTCTCGCACCGCGGATGATGATTTTATCAAGCATGAAACATATACCTTTCCGATGCATCAGCCGATCTCACTGATCAGCCTGATGACAAATATTAGGATACCGGCGGCGATCACGCACAGCACTGCGCCGAAGATCTTCAGCGTATCCGGCAGCGTCTTATGATCCGTCGCCATATAGACAGCTTCCTCTGTCAGCTTCAGGCGTCCGAAATCCTCCTCAAAGATCACTGTCGCGGTCTCATCGGTCGGAACGCCCTGATATTCGCGGTAATGCACTCCGTCCTGCGGCAGACAGCCCGCCGCCAGCCTTGTCCGCTGCCATGCGTCCGCATTCGGCTCTGTCAGCGTACAGGAAAAAACGCGCAGCTTCACGCGGCTGCCCTCTTTCAGCGCAAGCGGCTGCTCCGTCACGATGCCGAACAGCGCAGTCAGCTGCTCACTGCCGCGCAGATAGGATACGGCGATCTGATACTCATGCCGTTCGATCCGCCCCGCGATCCCCGGCCGGATCTCGCGGATCTGCGTCACGGTTCCGGTGACGGTCTCCGATGTCCGGATCTTCCGCGCATAGGCCGGCTCCGATTCCGCAGCGATCTCTGCGAGCTTTCCGAAGCCGCGGGCGCCCGTCAGCAGAAGTGCCGCATACACGATGCCCGCAATGATGATGCAAATGATAATCAGCATCGCGAATGCATGAAGTCCCTGAAAGAGCATACGCCGACTCCTTTCAGAAAAGGATTCCCAGAAGCACCGTCATCAGCACGAGCGTGCCGAGGGCGGCCAGCGCGATAATGCCGGAGAAACGCATGGACTGCCGCGCAGTCTGAAACTTCCTGTATTTCGGATCATCCTCCGGCGTTCCGTTCTCCGGCCAGAGACAGAGTGTGACGATGAGGAAGACCAGAAACACCGGCAGTGCTGCCACAAATACAAACATGGAGAGGGAGCATACGGCCAGAATCAAAAAGATGCTCCCGACCTTCTGATCAGTTGACATAGCGTCTCCTCTCTGCGGCAATTACACCGCGCTGCCGGCGGCAAAGCCGGTCGCAAAGGCTATTTGCAGATTGTAGCCGCCGGTGTAGGCATCGACGTCGATCAGTTCGCCGGCGAAATAAAGCCCGTGAACGCGCTTCGATTCCATTGTATTCGGATTGATCTCTTTGACCGATACGCCGCCGCGCGTGATGATCGCTTCGGTGATCGGGCGCATCGCGGTCGGCTGTAAGGTGAATTTTTTGACCGCACCGCAGAGTGCAAGGCGTTCGGCTTTGGTGATATCATGCGCCTTTTTCTCCGGCGGTATTCCAGCACGCCGCAGCATGACCGGTATCATCGAAGCCGGCAGCAGCGACCTTAGGATATTGCTGACAGCGCGGTTCGGCACCTCGGCAAAATCCCGCAGGATCCGCGCATCGAGCTGCTCCGGCGAAAGCGCCGGTTTCAGATCGACCGTCAGCAGCGTATCAGCGAGCTTGTCCGCATCCATGCGCGCACTCGCAGACAGCACCAACGGGCCGGATACTCCGAAATGCGTGAACAGCATCTCGCCCATTTCCGTGAACAGAACTTTCTTTCCGCGTGTCACGGTCAGCGTGACATTTTTCAGCGAGAGCCCCTGCATCTCCTGCGCATCGGAGCCGGCTGTCTCCAGCGGGATCAGCGACGGCTGCGGCGTTGTGACCGTATGCCCCGCCTGCTCCGCCAGACGGTAGCCGCCGCCGCGGGAACCCGTCCGCGGATAGCTCATGCCGCCGGTCGCGAGCAATACCGCATCCGCAGAAAGCTCCGTGCCGTCCGCGAGCTGTACGCCGGTGCAGATATCGCCGTCCAGCACGAGCCGCCGGACAGATGCACCGATCCGGATCTCAACGCCTGCACGCTCCGCCGCAGACACCAGCGCTCGCACGATATCCTGCGCTTTGTCGCTCTGCGGGAACACACGCCTGCCGCGCTCCGTTTTCAGCGGAACGCCCTCCGCCTCAAAAAACGCCATGACATCCTGCGGCGAGCAGCGCGAAAACGCCGAATACAGAAACCGCGGATTGCGCGGGATATTCTGCATCAGCGTATCCGGATCACAGTTGTTCGTGAGATTGCAGCGCCCCTTGCCGGTGATCGAGAGCTTATGTCCCGGACGGTCATTCGCATCGCAGATCAGCACACGTTTTCCGCGGCGGGCAGCGGTCACTGCCGCAAACAGTCCGGCTGCGCCGCCCCCCGCGATCAGCAGATCATACATCATGCTTCACCCTGCACTGCGCGGAGCTTTTCCGCCGCAGCTGCACGGCGCTTTTCGGTCTCATAGGAGTCGATCGCGTATCTGCCCTCCGCCTTCACAAGGACATCGCCCTCAGCGGCATCCTCCGGAAGCCAGTCGGCAGGGAGGTTTTTATAAAGCACCGAGCCGGTCTCATCAGAGATCTCCAGCACGGCATAATCGCCCTCAAACCGGTCGAGAATCATTGTCATAACAAAGCCCGCCTTTCCGTTATGTTCCGGCATCTGTCAGCGTGATCGCCGTGACACCGTTTGCTGCATCGCCCTTGATCGTGAACTGATAACGGCCGATCTTCTCGGAAATGTCGATCGTACCCGCCGCTGTCACATCATAGCCGAGATTCTGCCTGATATCCTCCGCAGAGGAACCGATCGTGACCTTGTTGAGCGCGACCGGATACAGACTCGGATAATCGTTTCCGTCGCCGGCTTTCGGCGCGGTAAAGGTCATGGAGCGGACTCTCCCGCCCCGCAGATCGGTCTCCGAGGGACAGTCCGTCAGGCTGACTGTACCGACATAGCAGCCCTCAAAGAGCAGTCTGCCGGTCGCCTTGCCGCCGTCATATGTCAGCCCCTTTTCGGTATCGACCGAGAACAGGCTCCCGCATTCCGCAAGCGTGAGCGGAAACATTTTCTGATAGCCGCCGAGCCGTACCGTATAGGAGAAGCTCTCCTCTGTCCAGCCGGATTCGGGAATCCGTTCGGCCGGCAGCATCTGCACGGTTTTCAGCGTCGCTTCGGTCTCGGCGGTCAGCGCCGCCGGACGCTTTGCACCGCAGGCAGTGAGCGTCAGGCTCAGCGCCGCAGCCAGAAAGATCGCTTTCAGTCTCATCGCACCCTCCTTGATTCACAGGGGAATCCGGTCAGTCACTTTTTGCCGCGCGGATTCTTCCTTCCGCGCTGTCCGGCGGAAGTGCGCCCCGCATTCTTTTTCTGCGAATGCTGCTGCGGCCTGCCGGTATTCTGCTGTGCGTGCGGTGCATCCGGCACAAGACATTTCGACCCGCTGCCGATCAGGTCACGCCTGCCGATCTTCATGAGTGCCTGCCGGATCACAGCATAATTCTCTGGCTTATAGTATTGCAGCATGGCACGCTGCTCCGCCTTTTCCTTTGCAGAGCGCGGCACATAGACCGGCTCCATCGTATAGGGATCGAGGCCGGTGTGGAACATACAGGTCGAGATCGTGCCGGGCGTCGGATAGAAATCCTGCACCTGCTCCGGATGAATGCCCTCGGATTTCAGGAAGCAGGCCAGCTCGGCAGCGTCCTTCAGTGTGCTGCCCGGATGACTGCTCATCAGATACGGCACGAGATACTGCTCCTTGCCCATGGATTTTGTCAGTTCATAAAAGCGCTTCTGGAACGCCTTGTAATATTCGATATGGGGCTTGCCCATTTTATCCAGCACATGATTCGAGCAATGCTCCGGCGCGACCTTGAGCTGTCCGCTGACATGATACCGCACCAGCTCACGGAAGAATTCATCATTCTTGTCTGCGAGCAGATAGTCATAGCGGATGCCGCTGCGGATAAACACGCGCTTGATCTTCGGCAGGGCGCGTAGCTTGCGCAGCAGCCGCAGATAATCCTGATGATCGACTTCGAGATTTTTGCAGGGCTCCGGCGCGAGACATTTTTTGCCGCGGCAGAGTCCGTGCTGCAGCTGCTTCTGACAGGAGGGATGCCGGAAATTGGCCGTCGGGCCGCCGACATCATGCAGATAGCCCTTGAAATCCGGCAGCGTCGTCAGATATTTCGCTTCCTCGATCACGGATTCCTCCGAGCGGGTCGTCATGCGTCTGCCCTGATGCAGCGCGATCGAGCAGAAATTGCAGAAGCCGAAGCAGCCGCGGTTATGCGTGATCGAGAAGCGCACCTCCTTGATCGCGGGTACGCCGCCCTCCGCCTCGTACATCGGATGATAGGTGCGCATGAACGGCAGTGTGTAGACTGCGTCAAATTCCTCCTGCGTCAGCGACAGCGCGGGCGGATTCTGCACGAGCATTTTGTCGCCGTGGCGCTGAATGATGCGCTTGCCGTAGACCTCATCCTGCTGGTCATACTGGATCCGGCAGGCCTTTGCATAGGCCTCCTTTTTGTCGCGCACCTGCTCATAGGACGGACATTCCGCCGCGCCGAACGGCGTTTCCGACGGATCGCAGAGATAGCAGGTGCCGCGGACATCGCGGATCTCGCTGACCGGCACACCGTCATTCAGCAGATTCGCAAGCTCGATCATGCTGTGCTCGCCCATGCCGAAGCTAAGGATATCCGCGCCGCTTTCCAGCAGCACGGAGGGGTGAACGCTGTCATCCCAGTAATCATAATGCGCAAAGCGGCGGAGCGATGCCTCCAGTCCGCCGATGAGGATCGGCACATCGTTTCCGTAGATGCTGCGGATTTTTTTGCAGTATACCGTCACGGCTCTGTCCGGCCGTCTGCCCGCCTTGCAGCCGGGCGAATAGGCATCGTCGGAGCGGCGCTTCTTCGCGGAGGTATAATGCGCGACCATGCTGTCAATATTGCCCGCGCTGACCAGAAATGCCAGCCGCGGCGCACCGAAGCGCATGAAATCGCGGTCGGTCTTCCAGTCCGGCTGCGCCAGCATCGCTACGGAATAGCCCTCCCGTTCCAGTATCCGGCAGATGATTGCCGCGCCGAAGCTCGGATGATCGACATAGGCATCGCCGCAGACATAGACAAAATCCGGCTGTGTGATGCCGCGCTCCGCAAGCTCCTCTGCCGTCACGGGGAGAAATCCGTTCATGCCTGCCCACGCCCCTTTGCATCGTATTCTGTCACGGCGATATACTCCGGCGGAACGGCATCCGTCAGCCAGACGCCGTTTTCCGCACGGTAAAATACAAATCCCGCCGCCGCCATTTTCTGCGCTTCGATGCGCAGGATGACGGGCTTGCCGTGCCGGCTGCCGACCTTGTATGCGGTCTCCGGATCCGGCGAAAGATGCACATACTGCCGGCTCATCGGTTTCAGGCCGGTCTGCATGATGCTGTCCAGAAAGCGTGTCGCAGTGCCGTGCCAGAGAAATTCCGGCGGCGTGACCGGCACAAGCTCCAGATCGACCGGAAACGAATGTCCCTGATTCGCACGGATCTTTGTATGATCTGCATTGAACGAATACCGCTGCTTTTCATCGGATGCGACGATTTCCGCGAGCATTTCCGCATCGCAGTGCTGCCCCGCCGCATTCATGCCGCGCAGCAGCGCATCCACATCCGCCCAGCCGTGCGCATCGACCGTGATGCCCGCAGCATCCGGCTGATGCCGCAGCACCAGACTGAGAAATTTACTCGTCTTGACAAGCTGTTTTCCGCTCAACGGACTCACTCCTTTTTATTCGACGTTGTTTCCGTTCGATGCCAGCCGCAGCTTCCATTCGGTGAACTGCTGCGGCGTCATGAGAACCTTGCGCGGCTTTGCACCCTCGGACGGCCCGATGATGCCGCGCTCCTCCATGATATCAATGATGCGTCCGGCCTTCGCATAGCCGAGCCGCAGACGGCGCTGCAATGCAGTTGTCGAGATCTGTCCCGCATCGACGAATGTTTCCGCCGCCTTAAAGACCAGTGCTTCATCGCCGGTCAGCTCGCCGATATCATCATCGGAGATCTGCTTGTCGCCCTTGCCGGCCGGAATTGCCTGCTCGACAGCCTCAATGATCGCGCTGTCATATTCGGATTTGCCGTTCGATTTCAGGAATGACGTTACAGCCTCGACCTCGCCGTCCGAGACGAAGCAGCCCTGCACTCTGCGCGGCTCGCGCCAGCCGTTCGGATAGAACAGCAGGTCGCCGTTGCCGAGCAGCGTCTCTGCACCGCCGGTATCAAGGATCGTGCGCGAATCCATAGCGGATTTCACGCTCATACCGATCCGGCTCGGAATATTGGATTTGATCAGGCCGGTGATGACATCGGCGGTCGGGCGCTGTGTTGCGATGACCAGGTGGATGCCGGCTGCACGCGCCTTCTGTGCAATGCGGATGACCGCAGTCTCGACCTCCTTCCTGCTCGTCATCATCAGATCTGCGAACTCATCAATGAGAATGAGGATCTGCGGCATGCGCTTCATCTCGGGATTCTTGTCCGCCACGGCATTGAAGCCGCGGAGATCACGCACGCCGAATTCCGCGAACAGACCGTATCTGCGTTCCATTTCGATGACGGCCCAGTTCAGCGCACCGGCTGCCTTCTGCGGGTTTGTCACGACCGGGATCAGCAGATGCGGGATGCCGT
>DGSY01000202.1 GCA_002394125.1 Ruminococcus sp. UBA4350 | reverse complement strand
TGACTGCGAATTTCTCTGCTGATGCAATGAATGTCGGCTGGATCTATTCTCAGGATCAGAACATCAATGCAGATGCCGCTGCCCAGGCTGAGACGACCGAATGGTCTTCGTCCGATGCATTTGCATACAAGAATGCATTTGCGACTGCAAATCTCGTTGTCCCGAAGGATACCGCGGCAGGAACCTACACGCTCGATATCCGCAAGGAAACCTACTCCAACAAGCTCACCAGCGGCGTGCTGGGCAAATCCACCTGCACCTCTGCAGACAGCGAGAGCGCACTCTCCTATGCTTCTGTTCCGCTGAAGATCGTTGTCGATGAGGAGCCTGCTTCCGCAGATGCATGGAAGGATGACTATACGATCGCTGACAACGGCTTTTACTACATCATGGGAGATGTCTGTGCAGAGCCGGGTGCAACTGTTTCTGTTCCGGTCTATATCTACGGTGATACCGGCACAGCAGGCGCTCAGCTCTACTTCGATTATCCGGAAGCGCTGAAGATGACCGAGTTCGCTTTTGAAGAGGAAAATTACGCATATTTCATGCCGCCTCAGCTGACCACCAATGTCAGCAATCCGGCAACCTATGCCTTCGGCGGTGCTACAAATATGGTCGCTCAGCACGGCGACGGCTCCATCCTCACCAACCTGGTATTCGAGGTTCCGGCGGACGCAACGGAGGGCACGACCTATGATATCAACTTCTTCAACGGCATGATCGGCGATGAGCCCTATAAGCTGCTGACAATCGACCGTGACGGCAAGAATCTTGAGCCGAAGTTCTACAGCGGCTCGATCACCGTTGTCACCGACAAGAAGACTGCGCTCAACAAGACCGCGATCAGCGCTTCTGAGATCGGTTCCACCGCAAACCTGACACTGTTCAATGCGACCGGCGATGTCACATGGAAGTCCTCTGACGAATCCGTCGCGACCGTCGATCAGAACGGTTTTGTCAAGATCACCGGCAGCGGCTCCGCAACGATCACCGCGACCAACAACGGCACGGATTACACCTGCTCCGTTTCCGCAGGCGTTCTCTTCGGCGACGTTGACAAGAACGGCAAGATCGAGGCGACTGACGCTCAGCTCGCACTGATCCACTATACAGCTGTGAATGTTGCCGGTCAGGAAGGCTCTCTGACGGAAGAGCAGCAGAAGATCGCTGATGTCAGCGGCGACGGCAATCTCGGCGCTGATGACCCGCAGTTCATTCTCATATACTTTGTCCAGAAGGAAGTTTCGCATATGGAAAATGTCTCCTGGAAGGAGATCACCGGCAATCAGAACGCACCGTTCTGATTGACTGCGAACAATCCGTTTTTCCGCATAAAGCAAACAGCACCTCCGGTCATATGATCGGAGGTGCTGTTTTGTTCATGTGCATTCTGCGGCTGCATCGCGGGGCGGCAACGTCCGCAGCAGTCCGCTCCAGATCAGATAGACCATGCCGCCCGCCGCAATGCCAATCAGCAAAGCAGGACGCTGTGCGACAGATCCCCGCATTCCGTCATAGACCGCCCGCGCTGTCACGGAACATAGCACAGCGCTGAATGCGATCCCGGTCAGCGGCCGGAGAAGATGCAGTGCTGTTCCGGTCTTCCTGCGGAATCTCCGGTATGCGAGCAGGAGAATTGCCATATAGCAGAGCAAGGTCGAAAGCGCAAGACCGTTGAGACTCAGCCGCGGAATCAGCAGAAGGTTGCAGCCGAGCTTGACTGCCGCGCCGGTCAGCATGACCGTCACCGTATCCCCCGCATGACCGGATGCCTGAAGCATACTGAAAACCGGAAAGCTCATTGCCGCAAAAATCACCGCAGAGCCGAGGATCGAAAGCGGGGGCGCGGCGGCGGCGATCTCATGCGGTTTCCCTGCAAACAGAAATGTGAGGATCGGTTCAGCCAGCACAGTGATGCCGCAGCCGGCAGGAATCGCGAGAAAAGCTGTCCGCAGCATGACCGTCTGCGCATGATGCGCGGTCTCATCGGTACGGTGCTGTGCATAGCTCGCCGCAAATGCCGGAAATACGCCCTTTCCAAGCATATTCGTCACGGCGGGAACGAGGTTGAATACGGTCACGGCAAGGCCGGAATATGCACCGAACCGGAAATTCGCATCCGCCTGTGCGTTTGCAGATTCGCCGGCGGCCAGCAGCCGCAGACCTGCGGAAAGGTCGATCAGCGTGGTGAGATTCGTCACGAGCGAAGCCGCCGCGACAGGCAGCAAAACACGCAGTACGGACAGCCGGAGCTGCCGGTCACTCTGCGGCTGAAAGACCGGCGGCAGCGGGTCATGATTCTGCGGCGCATGAAACAGCAGAAGTGTCAGTGTTCCGGTTGCTGTGGACAGCGTCACACCGAGAATCGCGGCAGCGGCGGCAATCACAGTCGGATCCTCCCCTGCCGGCAGAAACGGAAATCTATCCGGAAAGCGCATCACCGCTCCGCAGAGCAGCAGTCCGAATACGGCGCGCCCGATTCCCTCAGCAACCTGCGAGACTGCAGTCGGCGTCATATTCTGATGCCCCTCATATTCGCCGCGCAGGACAGCATTCATGCAGCAGAACCAGACCGCCGGTGCCAGCATCCGAACAGCGGGCGCCGCCTGCGGATTATGCAGCAGACCGCCGCAGAGCGGTCCGGCCAGAAGGAACAGTCCCGCTGCCGCGACCGCTCCGCCGATGCCGAACATCCGCAGCGAGAGCTTTTTTGTGCGCGCCGCCGCCGCTGTATCATGCTGCGCAAGCGACCGCGCCGTCACTGCCGAAACCGCCGTATTGATACCGGTCACGGAAAGCGCGAAAACAGGCAGAAAAAGCCCGTAGGCACATGAAAAATATCCCATGCCGGAGCCGCCGAGCATGGCGGTCAGCGGAATGCGGAATACCGCCCCGAGGATCTTCGCTGCAAGCGCCGAGCCGATCAGCCAGACCGATCCGCGCAGAACTGATTGCTTCTTCATAGACCACACTCCGAAATTGCAGGATCATCACAGAAAAAAATCTTCCGGATGCTAAAATTTATGTTGCAAAAAAAGAAAATATGTGCTATAATATTAAAGTGCAGACCTCTGCAACTGTTTTGATGAAAACAAACAGATTCCCCGCTTGCGGGTATATGAAAGGATTCTATCATGGCAAACAAGCAGTTCAACAATCGTATTGTCGTCAGCAAGCCCTATCTTGTGACAAGAAATCAGGCGATGCGTCTGTCTCCGTCCAATTTCACACAGTTCATGAAGACCAGCACGGTCTACGGTGTGATCGTCGATATGCCGATGGCACCGACCGTCATCACGACCCTCGCCTGCTATGTCAACGGCGCTGCGAACCTCTATTTCAGCAACGGCACTGATTATTCCGGTGCTGCACAGCGCTATCCGGGCGTCGTGCAGGCTGCCCGCGTCCTCGTCAACAACGCCGCACGCTATGCGACCGAGGAGACCCGTGTCAATACGCTGGAGCTTCCGAATACCCGCGATCATTTCGTCTATATCATGACGACAAACGGCATCCACCGCGTCACGGTCAACCCGCTGCCGAATCAGCAGACACCGG
>DGSY01000135.1:16164-21709 GCA_002394125.1 Ruminococcus sp. UBA4350 | reverse complement strand
CGTCCGCTGACGCGCTATCTCGCACGGCAGGCGAATGTCGATGCCTGCTATCTGGTCGAGATGATCCGCGGCTGCGAGCGGCCGCAGACGCTTTTCGTCTTCGATATGAGCGGCAACACGCGCAAGCTGTTCTTCCCGCTTTCCAAGTATATGCAGAATTATACGAAATCCGGCGATTCGCTGGTGTTCATCAGTCTGGAGGAGCCGGCCGCGAAAAAGGCGGTCAAGGGCATTGATCCCTTCTATGTCCGCAAGAAGCGCTTCTTCGAGCGCTGACGATCAGCCGATCCTGACATTTTATCTGACCTATCCGAAAGGAGCCTGAATCATGCCGCCCGGAAGCAAACCATCGAGTTCGCATTCTTCGCGTCCGTCAGCCCGTCGTTCGGGCAGCTCGCACCGTTCCTCGCATTCGTCGCACCGTTCCTCCTATCATCGCTCACACCGTTCCGGGTACAGAAGATCGTCAGGCGGCGGACTGATACTCGGTTCGCTGCTCAGGAGCCTGTTCTCGCAGCGGAGTGATGTGCAGGAACGCGGGCCGGCTGTCATGAATCAGCAGACCGTGAATCCGCCGCCCGCACCGGTAATGTACGAATGCCCCTTCTGCCGCGGAAAAGTGACGGCGCAGCCTTCACCTGACGGTCGGAACCTGCTGACCTGTCCGAACTGCGGCGGCATTCTTGCGGAGAGCAACGCCATCGCGCAGCCGCAGCAGACAGTCCAGAGCTTTTCACAGCCGCAGGGCAATATGGCCGCGCCGGATACGGGATATGCGGAGCAGCCGGCTGCCCGCAGGAAGCGGAGCTCGCCCCTCGTAAAAGTGCTGTTTCTTGTGTTCATGATCTGCATCATTGCCGCTGCGGTCAGGATCGCAAACAGCAGAATGTATGAGGCCGCACATCGCACAGATCATAACGAAAATGCTTATAGCGATGTGAACAAAGAGTACAATGCGCCGGACAGCAAAGACAGCATCTATGTCAATGCGCTCGGCAGATCGGTTCCGTGGGATTCCGAAAACGAATGGTATTACGATGAAGACACGGACTGCTACTTCTTCCAAAACAACGACATGGATCCGCCGGTCTGGCAGTATTGGTTCGAGGGCGTTTCCTCGAATTACGGCGGCGATTACGGCTGGATGGAGTGGGACTACAACGAAAACCGCTGGTATGTCCAGCAAAGCGAAAATTCATGGGTTCCGCTGCCGGAGAATGAATATACGGATCGTCTCTGGCATATGGAATGAACCCGCGATCGGAGAATAATCATACATGATTCAAACAGGAAATCCGGTGTTTGAGGAGGACGAGGGACGCATTGCCAGTCCGGAGATCATTCCGGCAGACGGCGACGTGGAGGTCTCGCTCCGTCCGAAAACATTGAATGACTATATCGGGCAGGATACGGTCAAGCAGAATCTTGCGGTCTATATCGAGGCGGCGCGCCGCCGCAGTGAGCCGCTCGACCATGTTCTGCTCTACGGCCCGCCCGGTCTCGGAAAGACGACGCTTTCCGGCATCATCGCACATGAAATGGGCGTCAATCTGCGGATCACCTCCGGCCCCGCGATCGAAAAGCCGGGCGATCTGGCCGCGCTGCTGACGAATCTCGGCCGCGGCGATGTGCTGTTTGTGGATGAGATCCACCGGCTGTCAAGAGCCGTCGAGGAGATCCTCTATCCGGCGCTGGAGGACAGAGCGCTTGATATCATGATCGGCAAGGGGCCGTCTGCGCGGTCGATTCGCGTGGATCTCCAGCCCTTTACGCTGGTCGGCGCGACGACCAGAGCCGGACAGCTATCCGCACCGCTGCGCGACCGCTTCGGCATCGTGCAGCGCTTAGAGCTGTATACGCCGGAGCAGCTCTGCGATATCATCCGCAGAAGCGCGATGCTGCTGGATATTCCCTGCGAGGCGGACGGCGCGATGGAGCTTGCAAAGCGTTCCCGCGGCACACCGCGTATCGCGAACCGCCTGCTGCGGCGCGTCCGTGACTTTGCGGATGTGCTGGGTACGGGCGTGATTGACAAGGAGACCACGCGCAAGGCGCTGGAGCGTCTGGAGATCGACGAGCTGGGACTTGACAAGCTCGATCACCGGCTGCTCGATATGATGATCCGCGGCTACCGCGGCGGCCCTGTCGGACTCGAAACGCTCGCCTCCGCGATCGGCGAGGAGGCCGTGACGCTGGAGGATGTCTGCGAGCCGTATCTGATGCAGCTCGGTATGCTGGCGCGCACGCCGCGCGGCAGAGTTGCGACACAGCTTGCCTATGCGCATCTCGGCTATCCGTTCGGCGATGCCGCATCCGACGGCGGAAAGCAGTATTCGTTCTCGGATATGCAGGAGCCGTGACACAGGAGAAAAACCATGAGTTTCTTGCCAAAAAAGAATTACAAATACAATCGGGAGATACCGCTTCCGGCCGGACTGATCCACGGTCAGTCGCTGGGGGCGGTATCAGGTATGAAATTCGGGCTTTCCAATATGAGCCGCAGCGGGTGTGAGGTCATTGCGGTCTACAATGCGCTGCTGCTGCACGGCCGCCCCGCCGATTTCATTGAGATCGCACATTACATGGAGCGGTTCCGCGTGCTGCTCGGCTTCTGGGGCACCAATTTCCTTTCGCTCGGCCACTGCCTGAAGCATTTCGGTCTGCCGGCAAAGCGGGTGCGCAGGCGTGAAAAGCTCGAAGCGGCACTCGAAAGCGGCAAGACAGTCGTCTATGTTTATTGGTGCGGCAAACGGTTCCGCTCGTCAGTGCATACGGTCGTGCTGCAAAAGCACGGGGACGAGATCCGCATCTGCAATGCATATAACCAGTGCGGGCATATTTTCCGGACGCCGTACAGCGGATTTCTCGCCTCAAAGCGGACGATCTTCGGGTATATCATTGAGCCGGATGCGGCATGAGAGGAAGCTGACATGGCATTCGATTTCAAAAAGGAATATAAGGAATTCTATCTGCCGCCGAAAAAGCCGGCGCTCGTGACCGTTCCGCCGATGCAGTTTATTGCCGTGCGCGGAGCGGGCGACCCGAATGAACCGGACGGCGCTTATCAGCGGGCACTCGGCCTGCTCTACGGCATTGCTTATACGGTCAAAATGAGCAAGATGGGCGACCGACGCATTGACGGCTATTTTGATTTCACAGTGCCGCCGCTGGAGGGACTCTGGCAGCAGGACGGCAGCGCGGACGGCATGATCGACAATACCCGAAAGGACGCATTTCAGTGGATCTCGATGATCCGGATGCCGGATTTTGTCACGGCGGCGGATCTGGAATGGGCGCGTGCCGAAGCAGCCGCGAAGAAGAAAAGCGATTTTTCCGATGTGGAATATTTCCGTTATGACGAGGGACTCTGTGTGCAGTGTATGCACATCGGCAGCTATGACAGCGAGCCGGAGACAATCGCGGAAATGCACGCATTTATGCAGAAAAACGGTTTGGAACCGGATTTTTCCGCAGTGCGGCGGCATCACGAGATCTACCTGAACGATGCGCGGCGGACTGCGCCGGAGAAGCTGAAAACAGTCATCCGGATACCGGTCAGGCACATCGGCTGAGAGGGTAATATATGAAAAAGTGGTATGATGAGGAATATGCATTCACCGTCGAGGTGACCGGTTTTCTGCGCGGTGACACACCTGAGCATTACTGCCGGAACGGTGAGGAGATCGGCGACCGGTACACCTGCACCTACGGCTGTCCGGTCAATCAGGACGGGCAGGGCATCTGCTCGAAAACGATGATGATGCTCTATCCGCTGATGGAGGCCGTCCGGAGCGGCGGCGATCTTGAAAATCTCGGCGGAGACGGCAGATACAGCAAAACGATCGTTTGTCCGGACGGCTGCGTCATCTTCCGGCTGACCGCAGAGCCGCTCGGCAATGAAAATTTTCATCGGGGCGGCTTCTGGAAAGCGGAGTGACCGCGCCGGATTCCGGAGATAAGGGAGTGAGACCATGAGCAGATTTTTGCGGCAGGAGGGACTGCGCGGCGTTGCGATCACAGAGATCACCTGTGAGCTGATGCTGCGGCTCGGCAGAGCGGCGGCGCAGGCGATCGGGCGCACGAGCAATCATCCGCCCGTTTTCTATATCGCGCGCGATCCGCGCCGCTCGGCAGAGGCGCTGGAATCCGCACTCTGCGCGGGCATCTGCGCGGCGGGCGGCATTGCGCATACGCTCGGCGTACTGCCGTCCTCCGGACTCGCGCTGATGCTCTCCGCGGAGGATGCGGAGGCCGGCATCGCGCTGACCGGCGGCGATCTGCCCTATGAGTCGATCTGCGTGCGGCTGTTTGCAAAGGACGGTCTGCCGATGTCCTCCGAGCAGCTCGATACGATCTCGTCCATGATGCCGTCGAGCGCGGCCATGCCGCTGAAATCGCATCAGAACTGCGGCATCATCGTCCGGCAGGAGGATGCGCGGAAGCGGTATCTCCGGCTCATGGCATCCCGGCTCGCAACGCCGATGGATCTGCGGGAAAACGGCTCCATGCGCATTGCGCTGGACTGCGCAAACGGCTCAGTCAGCGAGATCGCGGAGCTGCTGTTCCGGCATCTCGGCGCCGAAGTGCTGATGCTGAACAACAATCCCGACGGCATCAACATCAACCGTGAATGCGGCGTGCAGGCGGTCGAGCCGCTGATACAGTTTGTCAAGGATTATAACTGCAATGCGGGCTTTGCCTTTGACGGCGACGGCGGCAGATGTCTTGCGGTCGATGAGACCGGTGAACTGCTCAACGGCGACCGGATGCTGGCGATCCTCTGTGAGGAAAGACTGGAATTGCAGGAGAATGCGCCGGCAGGCAGACCGCGTGTCATGGAGCGCGGCGTTGCGGCGACGGTCATGTCGAATCTCGGCTTCCTGCGCTATGCAAAGCTGCGCGGGATCCCGCTCCAGATCACGCAGCCGGCACCGCAGTTCGTGCTGGATAAAATGCACAATCTCGGCCTCGCACTCGGCGGCGACGGCTCCGGCTATCTCTATTTTGACGATATTCCTGCGCCGGACGGTCTGATGACCGCGGCACGGCTTTTGCAGGTCATTCAGCGGACGGGCAAGCCGCTCAGTGTGCTGAAGGAGGTCATGGAATATGACCCGCAGGTCGCCGTATCGGTACGGATCCCGCAGTATTGGCGCGAGATCTGGAAGAACGATCCGGAGATCATCAAGTTTATCAATGCCTGCGAGGATGAGCTCGGAACGGACGGGCGCATTCTTGTGCGGGAGCGGCGCGATGATGCCTCGATCCGCATTATGCTGGAGGGACGCGATTTCCGCCGCATCAACAATTATGCCTTTGCGATCGCGGAGGTCATCAATGCGCGGACGACAAAGGCAAAGAAGCAGGGGTGAGGATATGGACGCAGTATGGCAGGCGCTTTATGACGCGGCAAAGGCCGTGCAGCATCCGCGCAGGGTCTCGGACTATGTGACCTGCGGAGAGGTCGCCGCGGCGATCCTTTCCAAAAGCGGAAAGATCTATACCGGAGTCTGTGCGGACACCTGCTCGACGCTCGGCATCTGTG
>DGSY01000135.1:0-15993 GCA_002394125.1 Ruminococcus sp. UBA4350 | reverse complement strand
CGTGAGCTGATGGTGCAGCTGATGCCGGAGCATTACCGGGATATCGAGATCATGATGGATACGGAGACCGGCCGCACGATGCGGCTCGGCGAGCTGACGCCGGAATGGTGGATCGGCGGGAAATGACGCAGCTGCGGCTGACGGAGGACAGAGATCATGTTCGGACGGTGGAAAAGATGGAACAGACGGGAGCGCATCTGCTGCATTTTAGCGATGGTGTGCCTGTTTGTGCTCATGCCGGTTTCGTTGGTTTTTATTTTTATAATTCCGACGCCGCGCACCCATTTCGGTCTCTGGCTGAACCGGTTCGGTATTGTGATGCTTCCCGTCCTGATGGGACTTGCCGACTGGCGCACAGACCGGAGGAGCAGTATCGGTGAATTCGCGATGGCGGGTCTCTTTTTGCTGGTCATCATTCTGACAGAAATCTTCTGACCAAATTGCACACGGCATTTCTGATTCTTTTTTCGGAGATACATTGATATGAGAATTGCAGAACACTGGGCGGATTACCGCCTGATTGATACAAAATCCGGCGAGCGGCTGGAACGCTGGGGCAATGTCACATTGATCCGCCCCGATCCGCAGGTCATCTGGCAGACACCGCCGCTGACCGATCTCTGGCAGCACGCCGACGGCCACTATCACCGCTCCAAATCGGGCGGCGGACAGTGGGAATACCGCAAAAAGCCGCCGGAGAGCTGGCAGATCCGCTACCGCGAGCTGACATTCATTGTCCGGCCGACCGGGTTCAAGCATACGGGACTGTTTCCGGAGCAGGCGGTCAACTGGGACTGGATGCAGGAAACGATCCGCAATGCCGGACGGCCTGTGCGCGTGCTGAATCTGTTCGCGTATACGGGCGGCGCAACGCTTGCCTGTGCAGCAGCGGGCGCGGAGGTCTGTCATGTGGATGCGGCAAAGGGCATGGTGCAGTGGGCGCGGGAGAATGCCGCCGCCTCCGGCCTGACCGATAAGCCGATCCGCTGGATCGTCGATGACTGCGAGAAATTCATCCGCAGAGAAGCGCGGCGCGGCCGGAAATACGATGCGGTCATCATGGATCCGCCGAGCTACGGGCGCGGCCCCGGCGGTGAGATCTGGAAGCTCGAAAACAGCATTTATCCGCTGGTCGAGGCGTGTCTCGATGTGCTGTCCGACGAGCCGCTGTTCTTCCTGCTCAACAGCTATACGACCGGCCTTTCGCCGTCGGTCATGGGCTATCTGCTGCATTCGCTTATCGTGCCGAAATGCGGCGGAACTGTCTCCGCAGATGAGATCGGCCTGCCGGTCGAGCTGGCAAAGGCGGCGCTGCCCTGCGGTGCGACTGCGATCTGGCAGGCTGGGAATGCCGGATGATACAGGAGATGATACTGTGGAAATACGAAGATTTACCGAGGCGGATGCCGATGCAGCAGCAGAGGTAGTTGCGGTGACCGTTGAGGTCAGCAACAGCCGCGACTATACGCCGGAATACATCGCGCATCTTAAGAAGACACATTCGGCAGAGGTGCTGCGTCAGCGCGCCCGCGAGGGACATATGTATGTGATCTGCGACGGTGAGAAGATCGTCGGGACAGGCACGATCGCGCCCTATTGGGGGAGCGAGACCGAGAGCATTCTGCTGACGATCTTCATTCTGCCGGACTGGCAGGGCAGGGGGCTCGGACGGCTGCTCATTGAGACGCTCGAACAGGATGAATACGCAAAACGGGCAAGCCGCATTGAGATTCCCGCATCGCTGACCGCCGTCAACTTCTACCGGCATCTCGGCTATGACTACAAAAACGGCGTGACAGAGCCGGAGGACGGCCTGCTTTACAGACTGGAAAAATACCGATGAATTATCAGATCGTTGACATGGAAACCTATTACCGCCGCGGCGTGCTCCGGCATTTTTCAGAGGACTGCAAATGCTCCGTGTCCATCACGGCGCGTCTGGATGTCACGGCGCTGCGGGCATTCTCAAAGCGCACAGATACGCGCTTTTACATCAATTTTCTCTATGTGCTGAGCCGTGCGCTCAATGCAAGAGAGGATTACCGCCTTGCGTGGGACTGGCAGAATGAGCGGCTGCTCTGCTGGGATCGGATCAACCCTGCGCAGTATGTGTTCCACGAGGACACGGAGACCTTTACGGTCGTCTATACCGAATACGATCCCGATTATGATGTCTTTTATGCGCGCGCGTCGGCCGATGCGGAGGCAGCGAAGCAGACACGCGAATACGGGCTGGACAGTGCGCATCATCCGAACTGGTTTGATGCCTCCTGTGTGCCGTGGCTCTCCTATGATGCGCTCCATGTCGAGCTGCCGGACGGATATCTCTATTTCAGCCCGATCGTCAACTGGGGCGCCTACCGAGAGGAAAACGGCAGACTGATGATGCCGGTCACGGTGCGGCTCAATCACGCCGCCGCAGACGGCTATCAGATCGCACGGGTATTCCGGCTGATCGAAGATGAGATCCGGAGCCTGACCGGAGAACAATGAGAAGCAGGCGCGTGCGGATGCACGGATCATGATACAATATGCCGGAAAACGGCAGAAAGGTGAATTGCATGAATTGTCCCTTTTGCGGAAAAGAAATGACGAAAGGTTTTATGGGCGCAGGCGGATTCGGGCTGCCGGCGTTTCTCTACTGGCTCGATGATGCCTATTTTATGCAGCATACGGCTGTTCCCGCGGAAAAGCATAAGATCATCGCGGCGGGCGGCTGCGTCTTAAAAAATCTTGCGGGACTGACGTCTACGCCGAATACATTTTACGCCTGCAAGGACTGCGGCAAGCTCATAGGTGATATTGCATGATGGAACCGCTTATCAGAATAGAGGATGTGCATTTCGCATATCCGGCGGAGGACGAGAAGTCCAAGCCGGCGGAGGTGCTGAAAGGGATCACGCTCTCATTTGAACACGGCGAGCTGGTCGCGGTGCTGGGGCATAACGGATCCGGCAAATCGACGCTCGCAAAGCTCATGAATGCGATCCTGCTCCCGACCGAGGGGCGCGTGACGGTCGCGGGCATGGACACAAAGGATGAAGACAAGCTGCTGGAGATCCGGCAGCACGCCGGCATGGTATTCCAGAATCCGGATAACCAGATCGTCGCGACGATCGTCGAGGAGGATGTGGCATTCGGGCTGGAGAATCTCGGCGTGCCGACCGATGAGATGCGCATTCGCGTCGATCAGGCGCTGCAGGCGGTCGGAATGTACGAATACCGCCACCACGCGCCGCATCAGCTTTCCGGCGGACAGAAGCAGCGCGTCGCGATCGCGGGCATCATCGCCATGCGGCCGGACTGCATCATTCTCGATGAGCCGACCGCCATGCTCGATCCGCAGGGACGCAAGGAGGTCATGCGGACGATCAAGCTGCTCAACCGCGACTACGGCATCACGATCATTCTCATCACGCATGAAATGGACGAGGCCGCGCAGTGTGACCGCGTGATCGTTGTCGATCACGGTGAGGTGCGGATGGATGCGAAGCCGGAGAAGGTGTTCTCCCATGTGCAGGAAATGCGCAGTCTCGGACTGGATGTTCCGCAGCCGACCGAGCTGATCGACCTGCTCCGGCAGTCGGGCTATGATCTCGATCCGGAGATCATGACCGTTGAGGACTGCGTGGATGCGATCGCGCAGCTCATGCAGAATACAGATCACGGAGGGAAACTATGAAATGCCCGTATTGTGAAAATGAAATGCAGAAGGGCGTTCTGTCCGGCGACGGAAGATCCGCAGTGACATGGAAGGCAGGAGAGGACAAGACCGGATTCTTTGACCGGTTCCTCGGCATCGGCAGGGTGACTGCCGCAAAGCAGACGCTGACGAGCTTTGCGATCGAGGCAAATTACTGCCATGCCTGCAAGAAAATGATCTTTGATACTGATATTCAGAGCGGCACCGATCTTCAGAAGTGAGGTGCGGCGGAGCTGAAAGCTCCGCAGGAAAGGAATCATCGCAATGCCGATTCTTGAAGCGAAAAATCTGACCTATACCTACAGCGTCGGCTCGCCGTTTGAGAAAACCGCAGTCGATCATATTGATCTGCAAATCGAGCAGGGTGATTTTGTCGGAATTATCGGGCATACCGGCTCCGGCAAATCCACGCTGATGCAGATGATGAACGGGCTTTTGAAGCCGACAGAGGGCACTGTCCTGCTGGACGGCAGCGATATCTGGGACAAAAAGGCCGACCGCAGAGCCGTGCGGTTTCAGGTCGGGCTGGTGTTCCAGTATCCGGAGTATCAGCTCTTTGAGGAGACTGTTTACAAGGATATTGCATTCGGCCCGAAGAATATGGGGCTCGACGAGAAGGAGATCGACCGCAGAGTGCGCGAGACCGCAGAGGCCGTCGGTCTGACGGAGGAGCTGCTCGAAAAGGCGCCCTATGCGCTCTCCGGCGGACAGAAGCGCCGCGTCGCGATCGCGGGCGTCATGGCTATGGAGCCGAAGGTGCTGATTCTCGATGAGCCGACCGCAGGACTCGATCCACGCGGCCGCACCAAGATTCTGACGCAGCTTTCCGAATACCACAAGCGCACCGGCTGTACGGTCATGCTCGTCTCGCACAGCATGGAGGATGTCGCAAAATATGTCTCGAAGCTGCTGGTGCTTTCCCATGCGAAGGTCATCTGCTATGATACACCGGCGAATGTCTTTGCCCGCGGCAGCTCGCTCGAAGAGATCGGGCTTGCCCTGCCGCAGATCACCCGTGTCTTTCACGGCCTGCGCGAACGCGGCATCACATTCCCCGATGAGGTCTATACCGTGAAATACGGTGCGGAGCTGCTGCGCCGCGCACTGGAGGGAGGAAAGTCCGGATGCTGAAGGATATCACACTCGGGCAGTATTTCCCGATGGACAGCGTTGTCCACAAAATGGATGCGCGGTACAAGATCATCATTACGCTGGTCTTTCTGGTGATGCTGTTCTGGGGACAGCATATCGTCTCGCTGGCGGCGGGCATATTCTTCGTCATCGCAGCGACGGCGGCATCCCGCATCCCGCCGAAAATGCTCATCAAAAGCATCAGGCCGATCGTCCCGATCCTCATTATCACCGGCCTGATGAATCTGCTGCTGCTCGACGGCGGCAAGGAATATTTCCGCTGGAAGTTCATTTCAATCACGGAGGAGGGCCTTCAGACCTCGGCGTTCATGATCGTGCGGATCTGCCTGCTGATCGCCGGCACCTCGCTGCTGACCTATACGACCTCGCCGATCGTCCTGACCGATGCGATCGAATCGCTGCTCTCGCCGCTGAAAAAGCTGAAAATGCCGGTGCATGAACTTGCTATGATGATGACGATCGCGCTGCGCTTCATCCCGACGCTGATCGAGGAGACTGACAAGATCATGTCGGCGCAGAAGGCACGCGGTGCGGATATGGAAAGCGGCGGCATCGTGCAGCGTGCGCGGGCGCTGATCCCGATCCTGATCCCGCTCTTTGTCTCGGCATTCCGCCGCGCCGAGGAGCTGGCGCTCGCAATGGAATGCCGCTGCTATCACGGCGGCGAGGGGCGGACGCGTCTGCGTGAGCTGAAAAGCGGAATGCGTGATTATATCGCGCTGGCGCTGATGATCCTGCTGTTTGCAGCGGTCATCGTACTGAATGCGGTGCTGTACTGATGACAGAAAAAAAGAAGCTGCATATTGCGCGGCTGATGAGCTTTCTGATTCCCTGCGGCATCATGCTGCTGGCCTTTGCCCTCTGCGGCAAATATCCGTTCGGCGGGGACGCGGCACTGGAATCCGATGCAGGCGCACAGTATTATCCGTTCTTTCTGCTGCTGCGGCGCATGGTGCGCGGCGGGGAAAGTCTGCTGTATACATGGCGTGCGGGGCTCGGCGTCAATTTCTGGGCGCTGCTCGCGTATTACTGTCTCAATCCGTGGAATCTGGCGGCACTCCTGCTGCCGGAATCGCTCGTGCAGGGATTTCTGTCTCTGTCGGTCTGCTGCCGGATCGGTCTGGCGGGACTGTTCTGCTGTGTGCTGCTGCAAACGCTGTCACCGAAGCGCAGCGGCACTGCCGTATTCTTTTCGGCGGTCTACGGACTGAGCCTCTGGTTCGTCTATAACTTTTTTCAGCTGATCTGGCTGGATGCGGCGGCGATGGTGCCGCTGGTGCTGGCCGGTACGGTGCGGCTTGTGCGGGAGCGGAACCTGCGGATGTATCCGCTGGTGCTGTTTCTCTCGCTGATTTGCAATCCGTACATGACCTATATCACAGCCGTGATGACGGTGCTCTGCTGGATCATTCTGCTCGTGACGGAGCGGAAGCCGCTGCGGGCGATCCCTGCGGAGGCAGGGCGGTTTTTCGGATGCTCGCTGCTGGCGGGCGGCATGGCGGCGATCCTGCTGCTGCCGCTGGCATTTGCGCTCGGCGCGACGGCATCCGCGGCACAGTCCATGCCTGCGCTGAATGCACTGCCGGACAGTCTTCCGGCGGTGATCGGACGGCTCGCAGATCTGACCGATCCGATCCAGCATATCGGCCTGCCGAATCTCTCGTCGAGTATGCTCTGTGTCTTTCTGGTGCCGGGCTATCTGACGGCGCGGCGCATTCCGCTGCGGGAACGCATCTGCGGCGGCGCACTGCTGCTCTTTCTGATTATCAGCCTGTGGTATCCGCCGCTGGATTATCTCTGGCACGGGCTGCATATCCCGAACGGCTTCATTCACCGCTTTGCATTTCTGGTGCCGCTGGTGATGCTCGTTATGGGATACCGCTTCACGGCGACGCTCGCGGAGGATGATGCGCTGCCGCGCAGAAAAAAGCTGCTGATGCTCCTGCCGATGTTCGGCGGCGCTGCGGCGGTCTGCCTGCTCGCGGCGCATTATCAGACGACGGATGTCGTTCTGGTCTCGGTCGTGCTGACGGTGCTGTACGGTCTGCTGTATCTCTGGCAGGCGGCCGCGCCGCGGTTCCGTCCGGTCATGCTGACACTCACCGGACTGCTCGTCTGCGTAGAGCTGGCGGTCAGCAGCTATATGACCGTCAATTTCCTTACACCGCTGTATACGGCGGATTCTCTGACACCGCAGCCGGAGATCGAAGCGGCAGCCGAAGCGATCCGCGGGGAGACCGGTCATGGCTTCTCCCGCACGGCCGTCACGAAGGGACACGGCTACAATCCGGAGCTGTTCTATGACATCCCGTTCGGCGGAACGCTCTATTCCTCGATGATCTCCTCGGCGCTTTCCGATACGCTGAAAACCCTCGGCATGGATGCCGATTACAATACGAATTATTATTTCTATCAGCCGCTTTCGCCCGATGCTGTTCTGCTGACGGGCATCGGCTATGTGATCGCGCCGGACGGCGAAATGCAGGCCGATGCGCTTTACAGGCAGCTCGGCGATACGCCGGCCTATGCGTTCCGGTATGATGTTCCGGCGGGATTTTGCGTCCCTGCGGATTTTTCGGTGCCGGAGGAGGAGACCTGCATTCCGCTGCATAACGCGCTCTTTGCGCAGATGACCGGCGGGCAGATGCTCTATGTGCCGCAGACGGTCACAGCCGATGCGCCGGAGACCGTGCCGCGTGAAAACGCGGGGGAATCCGCCGAAAAGGAAAACACGGTGCTGCGCTTCCGTGCAAAGACCGATGCTGCGGGGCAGTTTGTGTGTGATTTGCATTGGGACGGCGCGCCCGAAGCAGTCCGGAGCATAGAACTGTTCGCGGACGGCGAAAGCCTGTTTTTTGAGGGATATGCGAAAAATCAGCCCTATGCAGACAGCATGGCGCTGCGGCAGCTCAGCAGTCTGCCCGCAGACTGTGAACTGACAGCTGAGATCACACTGCGCGGCAGGCCGGACGGGAACGCATCCGTGAATTTTGCAAGGCTGGATGAGGATGCGCTTGCCGCAGGGATCGAAGCACTCCGTCCGGCAATGCTTGATGTGACAGAGATCGGCGGACGGACACTTTCCGGCAGCGTGACAGCAGGCGAAGGGCAGATGCTTCTGCTCTCCGTGCCGTATGACAAGGGCTGGCGCATCACCGCGGACGGCGAACCGGTCACGGCGGAGCAGCCGCTCCCCGGACTGACCGGCATTCCGCTTTCAGCGGGAACGCATACGATCAGGATGCAGTTTACGCCGCAGGGATTTGCGGCGGGGTGCATCATCAGCACCGGCAGCTGGATCCTGTTCCTGCTGCTGTGCATCCGAAAGCAGAAAAAGCCGCAGCGACCGGAGGTGTGACGATGCGGACACTGAAAATGACGATCGCCTACCGCGGAACGAATTACCACGGATTCCAGCGGCAGACGAATGCAAAAACCGTGCAGGGCGAGCTGGAGCAGCAGCTCTCGCGCGTTCTGAACGGGCCGGTGACGGTTTACGGCTGTTCGCGGACGGATACCGGCGTTCATGCAAATGCATTTGTGCTGCATCTGCATACGGAGCGGGAAATCCGCTGTCTGAATCTCGTGCGCGCCCTGAACGGCTATCTGCCGCCGGATATTTCCGTGCTGGCCTGTGAGGATACGGTGCCGGAATTTCATGCGCGGTTTGACTGCCGCGGCAAGGAGTATCTCTACCGCATCCACTGCCACGAGAGCAAGAATCCCTTTATGCGGGATCTGGCATTCCATTACCGCAGGCCGCTCGATGCGGAGAAAATGCGCTATGCGGCGGAGAAAATCGTCGGGCAGCATGATTTCCACAGCTTCTGCGCACAGGCGACAGATGAAATGAACTGCGTCCGGACGATCTACGGCGTTTCGGTCACGCAGAACGGCTGCGAGGTCGATGTGCGGGTACGCGGCGACGGATTCCTCTACAATATGGTGCGGATCTTCGTCGGGACGCTGCTCGATATCAATGAGGGCATCTATTCGCCGGATGCGATCCCTGAGATCCTCGCGGCGCGGGACAGACTCGCCGCCGGTCGTACCGCAATGGCACACGGCCTCTATCTGAACCGTGTTTTCTATGATGATGCGGAAATCCACGGCTTCTGAACATACGGACAAAAGAAAGAAGGGCTGCTATGAACATTCGCTTCCGAAAAGATACATCCGGAACGAAGCCTGCCAGGCAGAAAAATATCTATGCGAAGCGGCGGCAGAAAAAGCAGAAAAAGGTTTTGCGGCAGGGCGTCTGGCTGCTGCTGCTGGCGGTTGTGATCCTGGTGCTGTATCAGCGAAGGGATTCGTGGATGCCGCGCTTTACATCAGGCGGCGTGCGGCATCAGAGCGTATACAACAGCGGGCAGCCGTCCGGCACCGGCAATTTCCCGATCTATATGTATCACGATCAGGATTATCAGTTCGGCGCTGCGGCGGGAAAGCTGCTCGTGCTGACGGATTCGCATTTGCAGGTCTATGAGCAGGACGGTACGCCGCTCGCCTCGCGGCAGCATACCTACGGCAATGCCATGCTGCGGACGGCCGGCGAATATGCGCTGATCTATGAGAACGGCGGGACGCATCTGCGGCTGGAGACTCCGGCAAAGACCCGCTTTGAGAAAACGCTTGCCGATCCGATCATTTTCGGGCGGATCTCGCAGAGCGGCATGATCGCGGTCGTCACAACGGCGGAGACCTGTGCCTGCAAGCTGACCGTTTTCAACGCCAAGGGACAGCAGATCTATACGCGCAGCTGTGTGGAGCGGCTTGCCGATCTGACCTTCCATCCGGACGAAAAGGGCTGCTATGCCGTGAGCATTTATACCGCAGACGGCACGATGCATTCTGTTGTGCATTCCTACAGCTTTTCGGTCGTTACGGATCTTTGGGCGAGTCAACCACTTGACACGCTTGCGATTTCGGTATATAATACCAGTGAGGGAAATGTATTTCTGCTCGGTGATACCATGTGCGGATTTCTGGACGGCGAGGGTAAGCTGCTCAGCAGCTACGTCTATCCGGATGTCCTGAAGCTCGGACGCTTTGAAGGCAATACTGCGGCGATCCTGCTGCGGAATGAGGAGATGCACACCGATTCCCTTGTCATCCTGAACGGCACGGCGCAGTCACCTGTGATCCGTGAATATACAAAGAATGTCAAGGATATTTCGATCGTAAACGAAAAGGAAGCGGTGCTGGTGCAGATGCGCAAGCAGTTTGAAACGGTGAATGTCTACGGGCAGATGCTCGCGGCCATGCCGGTGACAGACGGCTATGACGGTTTTCTGCGGATCGGCAGCAATCTCTATCTGCGGGGATATGACCGCATCGAGTGGATGGATTACACGAGCCTGTGAGCTGAAAAAATATAAAGAAAAAAAGGGAGTCGTCCGTATCCGGTGCAGGATGCGGATGAAAGGAGGATATGCGCATGAGCGCTTCATTGTGGTGGCTGTATGACCTTCTGGTCATAGGTGTATTTGTCTATGTGATCTTTTCCAATGCAAGGCGGGGCCTTGCAAAGGTTCTGGTCATCAGTATCGGATATGCGATCGTGACGATCGCAGCCGGTGTGCTGGCATCGGTCGGTGCGCCGAATCTGTACCGGTCGGTCGCGGCGCAGACGAATATCACCAATTTTGAGACGGCGAATAAGCATATGGACTTTGTCGGAATCTATACGAATTGTCTGGAGCGCGGCAATTACGGCGCTGTGCTGGATAAAGACGAGATTTCAAAACGCGTGAAAAATGCACGGAACAGGGATCTCTGTGAGAGTCTGTATGAATATGTCTGCCGCGCATCAAAATCTGACACCATTGATGAGTCCGAGTTCCGCAGTTCTCTGGTGAATGCATTCATACGGGAATACGGTGCGGAGCTGGATGAGCGCCTGCCGCATTATGTCCGGATGAATTTTGAAAAGCGCGTCCGGGAGGATGAAAGTCTGATGAACCAGACCGTCGCGGATTACTACGATCCGGATGTGAATCTGACGGAATGCGCCGAGCGTGAGGAGTCGCTGTTCGGTTCAGAGACCACGATCGAGGTGCTGCGGATCTTCCTCTTCCTGATCCTGTTTTCCGTCATGATGGTCGTCGCAGCGCTCATCAGCGCCATGACGCAGAAGAACATTTTCATCAATATCAGCAAAAGCGCCGATCACGCGATCGGCGGCCTGATCGGTATTTTTGAGGCGGGTGCCATGCTGATCCTGCTGACGCTGCTGATTCGGCTGATCATTCTGCTCTCCGGCGGCGGCGGAAGATATCTCAATGAGACTGTGATCAACGATTCCATGATCTTTTCGTTCTTCTATGAGCATATCCGGATGCTGATATAAAAGGTGAACGCATTTACAGTAAAGAAAGGAGCGTATCTCCGGCAATACGGAGAGAAACAGCTATATGGTAATGTGCAGCAACTGCAAAAAACGGCCTGCCGTGGTATTCATTACATCTATGCACGGTACAGAAAAGCGCAATGAGGGGCTCTGCCTTGTCTGCGCGAAAAAGCTGAATATCCCGCAGGTCGCTGAATATATGGAGCATATGGGCATCACCGATGAGGATATCGAGCAGATGAGCGATCAGATGATGGATCTTATGGGCGGTGACGAGGATAATTTTGAGGTCGGCGGCGCAAGCACGATGCCGCGCTTCATTCAGCGTATGTTCGCGGATGCCCAGAATAATGACGATGACAAGAGCGATGACGCACAGAAGGAGAAGGACAAGGACAAGGAAGGCAGGGAGAAATCCGAGCAGCCATCCGGCGGACTTTTCAGCCGCTTCGGAAGCGACAAATCCGGCGGCAGCAAGGAAGACCGCAAATCAAAGCGCAAGGAGCGCAAGAAGGAGCTGAAATATCTCGACAGCTACTGCACCAATCTCAGTATGCGTGCCGAGGAGGGCAAAATGGACGGCGTGGTCGGCAGAGATACCGAGATCGCGCGTGTCATTCAGATCCTTTCGCGCCGCCAGAAGAACAATCCCTGCCTGATCGGTGAGCCGGGCGTCGGCAAGACCGCTGTTGCAGAGGGCATCGCACTGAAGATCGCTTCCGGCGATGTGCCGTTCCACCTCAAGGACAAGAAAATCTATCTGCTCGATATGACCGCGCTGGTCGCGGGAACGCAGTTCCGCGGACAGTTTGAGAGCCGCGTCAAGGGACTGGTCGAGGAGGTCAAGGAGCAGGGGAATATCATCCTGTTCATCGACGAGGTACACAGCCTTGTCGGTGCGGGCGATTCCGAGGGCTCAATGAATGCCGCAAATATCCTGAAGCCGGCGCTTTCCCGCGGTGAGCTTCAGGTCATCGGCGCAACGACCTTCTCCGAATACCGCAAGTATATCGAAAAGGACGGCGCGCTCGAACGCCGTTTCCAGCCGGTTCGCGTTGATGAGCCGACGATCGAGGATACCGTTGAGATTCTCAAGGGCGTTGCGAAATACTATGAGGAATTCCACCGCGTTCACATTTCGCCGGCGATGCTGCGGCTCTGCACGGTGCTGTCTGAGCGCTATATCACCGACCGTTTCCTGCCGGATAAGGCAATCGACCTGCTGGACGAAAGCTGCGCGTATGTCAGCATCCAGCATCCGGAGCTGACCGAGCTTGACCGCCTGACCACCGAGATCGCGGAGAAGCAGGAGCGGATCGAGGCGATCGAATCCGACCCGAATCCGGATTATCAGGAGCTCCAGACCCGCAAGGGCGAGATGATCCACCTGAAAGCGCGGTATGACGAGCTGACGGAGCATCCGGTCGAGGTCAATGTCGAGGCCGGCGATCTTGCGCACGTCATCGAGATCTGGACGGGCATTCCCGCAAACAAGATCGAGGAGACTGAGTACGCGAAGCTCCGCGATCTGGAGGATCATCTGAAAGCGCATATCATCGGACAGGATGAGGCGATCCGTGCGCTCGCAAAGGCGATCAAGCGCAGCAGAGTGCAGATGACGACGCGCCGCAGACCGGCATCGTTCATCTTCGTCGGCCCGACCGGTGTCGGAAAGACCGAGCTGGTCAAGGTGCTTTCGAATGAGCTGTTTGATTCGACCGAGCCGCTGATCCGTCTTGATATGACGGAATACATGGAAAAGCACGCAGTTTCGCGGATGATCGGTTCGCCTCCCGGCTATGTCGGCTATGACGAGGCCGGTCAGCTGACCGAAAAGGTGCGTCGGAGACCCTATTCCGTGATCCTCTTTGACGAGATCGAAAAGGCGCATCCGGATGTCATGAATCTGCTGCTGCAAATTCTTGACGAGGGACGCATTGATGATGCGCAGGGTCGGACAGTCAATTTCGAGAACACTGTCATCATCATGACATCCAATGCCGGCAGCACCGACAAATCCACCGGCGTCGGATTCAACAAGACCGAGACCGAGATCTCGACCGAGAAGGCGATGAAGGCGCTGAAGGATTTCCTTCGGCCGGAATTCGTCGGCAGAGTGGATGAGATCATCGTATTCAAGCCGCTGAGTGTTGAGAATTACGCCCGCATTGCCGATCTGATGCTGAAAGAGACCGCCTCTGCGCTTTCCGAGCGCGGCATCCTGATCGACTGGGACGAGGCTGCGCTGGAATTTGTCGCAAAGAAGTCCCACGGGCATCAGTACGGAGCGCGTGATATCCGCCGGACACTGCGCGACGAGATCGAGGATCCGCTCGCGACGCTGATCGTCGATGCCGAGACACCGCTGCATATGGTGCATATCACCGGCAGCGAGGACGGCGTGAAGCTCGAGACCGAATAACAGAAAAGCAGATGCAGGAGTGAAATGCTCCCGCATCTGCTTTTTGTTTATGTTCGATTGGGTGTCGGATCAGACCGGCAGATCGGAATTCGGGATGATCGTGAGTCCGAGTTTCTCAGCGATCTCCTTTCTGACGTAAATGGAGACATATTCTGTCTTGCTGGTGGCGGCTTTCCATACCCGTTCGGTCTTATCAGTAAAAACGCGGACATATTCAATATCCGCAAAGGATTCCTCGCCCCATGTCGGATAGAGATACTGCGTATGGATCTCGTGCAGATTGTTTGAGCCTAATAGCACATCCGGAACCGGCAGCTGACCGATCTGTGCAAGGAGTGCATCGGATTCCGCACGTTTGAGCATTTTGTGACTGTAATATGCGTGATCGTCCGTGCCGTTGTGATAATGATAAAAGATATTGTGTCCGGTATATGCGATCAGCGTATCAGAATTATACAGGGATTCCGGCATAATGTTCAGAACGTTGCGTTTCTTGATGAGGTTATCCGAGGCGGTGCTTTCCTTTTCCTCCTTTGTGTCATATACATCATCATACTGAATCACCCATTGCGTCATGATATGATAGCGGTCCAGTCCGTTATCCATAATGAATTCTGCCTCTTTTTGTCCGATCGCAAAGACGGTTCCGAACTCACGGAAGCAGGCAACTGCGCCCTGCACGGTGATGAAAACCAGTGTGAACGATGTCAGGCAGACAGCTGTTGAGCGCAGGATGTTTTTCACGAAGCTGGACTGCCGGCTGCCTTCGGTTTCATCAAATCTCTGCTCTGCCGGCGAAAATGAGATCATGAACCAGAAAACGAGAAATATGAACCAGACGCCGATATGATGCTGTGCAAAGTAGACGCTTGCGGTAAAGACAGAAAAAATACAGTGCGGAACGATCAGATACCATTGTGTCCGTCTGTCAATTCCGATCCGGAGCAGCAGCAGGAGAAACAGCAGACCGATGACCATGCCGAGACAAAAAGTGAGCGGATCAAATTTCATGACCATAAGCTGGGTATCGAAGAAGAAAATATTGGTAATGATACTGTCGAGCGGCAGTATGAAAAAGGTATAAAGAAACCGGATGATGAAACCGGAATTGGCGTAGAGTGCGCTGATTGCGTATGTGTCCTCACGCGGCATGAGAAAGAGGATCAGCATCACAGCAAAAAGGAGCAGCACTCCGAGCAGCAGAACACGCCTGTCCTTCAGTTGAGAGGGGAGTGTACCCGCTTTCTTTTTCTCAAGGATGATCTCAAAGCTCCAGACCGCACAGATCGAGCCCGCTAACACAATGCCGTAGGCCTGACTTGCACACAGCAGCATCAGCGTCAGGATATACGGCAGCGGACGGGTATTCCGTTCCCTGTGGAGAATGCCCAGCAGAACAAAACACATGACCAGAATGCAGTAGGGTCTTGCGATCACGCCGTATTCATACAGGATGAAATATGAGAACGGCAGCATCCAGCGCATAATCCGCGGCAGCGGTGTCCGGAACAGCAGCAGGAAAACTGCCGTTCCCATAAACACATAGCTGATGACCGTCAGCGTCATCTGGTAGGGCGCGCCGTTTTTGGCGAAGACCGCGAGCAGCAGATGCCAGAGCTGCGGATGCCCCTCATAATGCGGCGTAACAAACAGCAGCTCCTTCCACGGCGTGTTTTTGGCGATCTGCCACGCGACCGCTTCATCAAACCAGCGCTCATGGAATGCAGAGATGACGAAATGCAGAACAGTCCAGAGCAGAAAGAGGACGGTTTCCGGCAGCTTTCCGCTGATGCCTTCTGCTTTCTCATTGAGCCGCAGCAGCCGGCCGGCAAGGGCATTGATCCGATCAAGCAGCGGCATTTCCTGTCTGACGGCGGGATCCGCTGCGGCAGTATGATTGTTTTTCATGTTTGCTCCTGTCGGTCATTTGAGGAAGCCGTTGATGATCTGTTCCTCCGCCTCTGCTTCGGTCAGACCGAGCGTCATCAGCTTGATGATCTGGTCGCCGGCGATTTTGCCGATCGCAGCTTCATGCACAAGTGCCGCATCGACACTGTTTGCTTCGAGCGACGGGACAGCCAGAATGCGTCCCTCATCCATGATGATCGAATCGCATTCGGTATGGCCGCTGCACGCTGCGCTTCCGATGATGCACATATCGAGCTTCTGATAGGAACGGTCTCTTGCGACGGAGCGCGAAACGACATCCGCGCTGGAGCCGTCGCCGTTCAGCTCGACCTTGTAAATGCTGGAGGCGCGCTGTTCGCCGTGTGTCATCAGACGCTCATGCACAACGAGCTTTGCGTCAGCGGCGAGCTTCGCGATAGTCGTGCGCTCGGTGGAATCGACGCCCTTGATCTGCACCAT
>DGSY01000157.1:13672-13872 GCA_002394125.1 Ruminococcus sp. UBA4350 | reverse complement strand
GCGGCAGAATCATCCGTCCGGCATATAAATCCGTTGCGAAAGCGGTTCCCTATGTGCCGCTGGCAGAACGCGAATGACTGCGAAATGGGTGATCGGCTGCTCCGCGCTCAGCCTGCTGACTGCACAGCTGCCCGCCTGCGGCTTTACCGCAAGCGTGGACAATCTGCTCAGTCCGCCGCGCCTGACCGCCGAGCAGGAGG
>DGSY01000157.1:12745-13560 GCA_002394125.1 Ruminococcus sp. UBA4350 | reverse complement strand
GCCTGAAATATCCGAAATCCGGCGAGCGGCTCTCGGCCTTTCTCGTTGAGGATCTCGATGACGACGGCTCCGATGAAGCGATCGTCTTTTATGAGACCGGCCGGAATGCCGTTGACGAAAATCCGCTGCGCATCTGTATGCTCGATCAGGCAGACGGCGCATGGAGAGCGATCTCCGAATATGCGGCAGCCGGTGCCGAGATTGACCGCGTCGATCTGGTGCGGCTCGGCAGCAATCCGCGCCTGAATCTCATCATCAGCTACAGCATGGTGGACGGCGCTGAGCACGCCGCCGAGGTCTATCACTATGCGGACGGCACACTGGAATGCTCGCGCTCGCTGCATTATTCCGCAATGGCGCTGCGCGATCTCAATCAGGACGGCACGCTGGAGCTTTTCACGGTCTCGGCGGCAAAGGCGCCCGATCCCGCCGCGGCGACCGCCTATGCGCTCGGTGCGGACGGCATTTATGCGCAGTCACAGATCAATCTGCCGGAGGCCTTCACGGATATTCAGCGGCTGGTCTACGGCGATCTGCCGACCGGCACCGGCAATGAGAGCATCCCTGCGATCTACATTGACGGCACGACCGGCGCGACCTCCGTGCAGACCGTCGTGCTGCATTACAGCGACAACCGGCTCCGGCTGGATTATTCCGACCGCGCCGACCGCTTCCCGAATACGACACGCGCCGGCGGCTATCAGACGCTCGACATCGACGGCAACGGCGAGGCGGAGATCCCGGTCAATACGGTCTTTTACGGCTATTCCAATGCGGCGGAGGCTTCCAAGCTCAGCATGACGAACTGGTATGTC
>DGSY01000157.1:0-12704 GCA_002394125.1 Ruminococcus sp. UBA4350 | reverse complement strand
GACGAACTGGTATGTCTGCCGGAACCGACAGCTGATCCGCGCAAGATCCTCCTATTATTCCGGACAGGACGGCTATGTCTTTCTGCTGCCGCGCCGCTGGGAGCGCTGTGTCACGGCGCTGCCGGAAAACGACGAGATCGTTTTCTATGAATTCGATACCGCGGAACAGCAGGCAAACGGCGAGCCGATCCTGAAGGATCCGCTCCTGCGGCTTGCAGTCGTGACCGATCCGGTCGCGGCGGATGCGATGCAGTCGGACGGCTATCTGCTTCTGCGGGAGCAGAGCGGCAGATATTATCTCGGACGGCTTCTGAACGGCAGCCGGACGCTGACGCTCCGGCCGAGCGAGCTGATGACCGCAATGAAATATTTATAATGAGAAATCAGGAAAGGAGTGCCCCTAGTATATGAAGCGGCTGCTTGTTTGTGAGGATGAGGAGACCATCCGCGAATTTATTGTCATCAATCTGAAGCGCGCAGGCTATGAGGTTGTCGATGTGGACTGCGGCGAAGCGGCGCTGCGCGTCTTTGAGCAGGAAAACGGCAATTTTGACATTGCCCTGCTCGATATCATGATGCCCGGCATTGACGGCATCACGGTGCTGAAAAGGCTGCGCGAGAAATCGAAAACGCTCGGCATCATCATGCTCTCGGCAAAGGCACAGGAAATGGACAAGGTCAATGCGCTGATGAATGAGGCCGATGACTATATCACAAAGCCCTTTGCCCCCTCGGAGCTGACTGTCCGCGTCGATGCGCTCTACCGCAGAGTCATTATGAATTCGATGAACACCGAGGGCGTGAAGATTCTGGAATCCGGCCCGTTCGTCATCAATCTCGACGGCCGGACGGTCACGAAGAACGGCGAGCCGATCGAGCTGACCGATGTGGAATACAAGATCCTCACCTATTTCCTGAAAAACAAGAATACGGCGCTCGACCGCGCAAGCATTCTTTCAAATGTCTGGAGCGACAGCTATTACGGCGACAACAAGATCGTCGATGTCAATATCCGCCGCCTTCGCATGAAGATCGAGGATGATCCCTCCGAGCCGCGCTACATCATGACGATCTGGGGCTACGGCTACAAATGGGAGGAAAAGCCCGACAATCACCGCTGAATGAGGAAGCGCAGGCATGGCGAAAAAAAGCATAACCCGCCGCTGGATCACAAACAATCTCGCCGTGATCGTCCTGATCCTGCTTGTGATCGAGCTGGCACTGATCTATGCCGTGCAGAACTATTTCTATAATTCTGCGCGGCAATATCTGGTATCGAAGATCAACGCGGTCAACGGCGTTCTGACGCGCTATGCGTCCGATACCGGAACGAACCTCAATGCGGAGATCCGCAGTACGCTGGAAAGCTTCTCCGACAAGGACAAAATGGAGCTGATGGCGATCGACTATGACGGCATGATCGTTCTGACCTCCTCCGGCTTTTCGCCGGATTATGCGGTCAGTATGCCGGATTATGACGATGCGATGCAGGAGGATCAGACCTACGGCGTCAGCACCGGCAGAACGGCAAACGGCGAGCGCATCATGGCCGTCAGCCTGCCGATCACGAATATCAGCGAGGAATACAGCGCGATCCGCGTCGTGACCTCGCTGGAATCCATTGACAATACCGTCGCGGGCTTCGTGCTGATCGTGACGCTGATCGCCGTCGCGGTGCTGGTGCTGCTGGGGCTTTCCGACCTCTATTTCGTCGGCTCGATCCTGCGCCCGATCCGCGAGATCAACACGAATACCGAAAAATTTGCGCAGGGCGATTTCTCCGCCCGCATCAATCAGGAGAGCGAGGACGAGATCGGTGAGCTCTGCGCCGGCATCAACCACATGGCCGACGAGCTTTCCGCTGCGGAGGCGATGAAGAATGAATTCATCAGCTCGGTCTCCCATGAGCTGCGCACCCCGCTGACCGCGATCAAGGGCTGGGCGGAAACGCTGACCGATATGGCCGCGGATGAGCCTGCCGAGGCCGATCCGGAGATGATGCGGAAGGGTCTGCATATCATCGTCGGCGAGACGGAGCGTCTTTCCGAAATGGTCGAGGAGCTGCTGGATTTCTCGCGGATGCAGAGCGGCCACTTCTCGCTGCAAATGGGCACGATGGATGTTCTGGCCGAGCTTGGAGATGCCGTTCTCATTTATATGGAGCGCGCCAAAAAGGATCAGATCAGCGTGCTGTATGAGGAGCCGGAAATGCTGCCCTTTGTCTACGGCGACAAGAACCGCATCCGGCAGGTCTTCATCAATATCATCGACAATGCGATCAAATATTCGGATGCAGGCGGTCATGTTCATATCACGGCGGATGCCGCAGACGAGGGCCGCGCCGTCCGCGTGATCGTGCAGGACAGCGGCTGCGGCATCAAGAAATCCGATCTGAGCAAGGTCAAAACGAAATTCTACAAGCCGAATCACACTCGCCGCGGCTCCGGCATCGGACTCGCGGTCGCTGACGAGATCGTCTCCCTGCACAACGGTACCCTGGAGATCGACAGCGAGGAGGGTGTCGGCACAACGGTCACGATCACGCTACCGGCAAAGGATGCCGCGAAGCAGAGCTGACCGCATCATGAGGAGGTGCGAAAATGGCAGCAATCACGATCATCAGCGAATACTGGCAGCAGAAGGAGCATCTAGTCGGTGCGGTTTTTATGCTGCTGTTTACGGCGGGCGTGATCTTTGTGCTTGCAGCCTTCCGCAGAAAGCAAAAGCGCTGCTCCGCTGAAACAGAGGGCATTGTTGCCGGTTATGACACCCGCATTTCGACAGACAGCGAGACCGGCGATTCAGAGGTCTATGCGCCGATATTTGAATACTGGTATGACGGGCGTCTCTGCCGCAGCACTTCGCGGTATTACAGCGGAAAGCAGAATTATGACATCGGGCAGAAGGTGACGATCTATATCAATCCGGACAAGCCGGAGGAATTTCTCGATTATGCAAGGGAACGGAAAATGCTGCTCCTGATGGTCGCGGTGCTTGCCGGCATTGCGCTCTGCGGCGGAACGGCACTGTTTAGCTGATACACCGATATCGCAGGAAAGGAAGAACACTCTTTGGCTGATAATGAAAAATTGCAGCAGCAGGCTGCCAAGGCTGAATATGCACATAAATCGAAGATCGGCGGACAGGCGCTGATCGAGGGCGTCATGATGAAGGGCGCATTCCGCGGCGCAATGGCCTGCCGCCTGCCGAACGGCGAGATCGACCTCGAAACATGGGATCTCCCTGCGAATTTCGAGACAGATCCGAAAACCGGAAAGCAGCGGGTCGTCCGGAAATGGTATAACCGCATCCCGCTGCTGCGCGGCTGCGTGAATTTCGTAATGTCGCTGGTGGACGGCTACCGCTGCATGATGAAATCCGCGGAGAAGCAGTTCGACGAGGAAGTGGACGATTTCTGCGCGTGGAAAAAGCATGAGAAGATCGACAGGCTGCCGGAAAACGAGCAGTTTGAGAAATTCGCCGCGTGGTATCCCGATGCGCGCGAAAAGGCCGAAAAGGAAAAGGCGAAGGAGGATAGATCCTATCAGCCCGCAGGCCGCCCCGATGCCGAAACAGTCGCAAAGCGCTGGGACTATCTGCAAAAGGCCTCGGAGCATTACGACTATGAGGAGCCGAGCAAATTCGAGCAGTGGCTGGAGGATAAGCTCGGCGACAAGATCATGGGCGCTGTCATGGTGCTTGCGATGATCCTCGGTGTCGGCATTGCGATCGGCCTGTTCATGTATCTGCCGAAGCTCGTTGTCTCGTGGATCAAGCCGCTGACAAACAATCAGATCATAAAATCCTGTGCCGAAGGACTGGTCAAGATCATCCTCTTTGTGCTGTATATGTGGCTGACCGGCAAGGGCAAGAGCATCCGCCGGACATATGAATATCACGGCGCGGAGCATAAGACGATCGCCTGCTTTGAGGCGGCGCTCCCGCTGACAGTCGAAAATGTGAAGAAGCAGAGCCGTTTTCATCCGCGCTGCGGCACGAGCTTCATTTTCCTCGTGCTGCTCATCAGCATATTCTTCGGCTGCTTCAATCCGTATACAGAGGTGCTGCCGCGTGTACTGTTCGGCTTTGCGCTGCTGCCGCTCATCATGGGCGTGAGCTATGAGCTGATCCGGCTGGCCGGCCGCTATGACAATGTCTGCACGCGCATCCTCTCCGCACCGGGACTCTGGATGCAGCGCATCACCACAAGAGAGCCGGATGCCTCGCAGATCGAATGCGCGATCGCGGCAATGGAGCCCTGCATCCCTGAGCATATGGAGGATGACGAGTGGTAAGACCGGCAGATGCAGCGGGTCCGCGGCAGATGAAAAGGATGGAGCCGATGCTGCTCCGCAGACTGGCGGAAACGCTCCGTGCGGGCGGCATAGAAGATGCCGAGCTGGAAGCAAAATGGATCACAGAGGATGCCGCTTCGGAAGCGGATGCGCTGGAGATCGCGCAGCGCCGTGCAAAGCATGAGCCGCTGCAATATCTGCTCGGCACATGGGAATTTTACGGACTGCCGTTCTGCGTCGGTGAGGGGGTTCTGATTCCCCGCGCCGATACGGAAACGCTGGTCGATGCCGTGCGGATGCGGATACCGGATGCCGCCGGACAGCAGATCGCCGATCTCTGCACCGGAAGCGGCTGCATCGCGCTGGCACTGGCTGCGCATATGCCGCTGACGCAGTTCACCGGCATTGACATCAGCGGGCAGGCGCTGCAATATGCGCAAAAGAATATCGCCCTGAACGGTGCGCGCAATATGCGGACGGAATGCGCCGATGTGCTGGCCGGAGAAACGGCCGCGCAGTATCACGGGCTCGCGGCGGTCGTCTGCAATCCGCCCTATCTGACGGCGGAGGATATGCAGAATCTTCAGGCGGAGGTTCGGTATGAGCCGGCACTGGCGCTGTTCGGCGGGACGGACGGTCTGGATTTCTACCGCAGGATCACGGCGCTCTGGCGCGGTGCTCTGGCGGAGGGCGGACTGCTTGCCTTTGAGACCGGCTGCACACAGGGCGATGCTGTGCGGGAGCTCCTCTCGGACAACGGCTTTCATGAGACGGAGATCCTCCGCGATCTCAGCGGAAATCCGCGCGTTGTCCTCGGCAGAAAATAAGCGCTGAACAATCGGTCAGATATATCTGAATTGAACATCTGATCTGCTATAATACAGGTGAACCGCAGAGAGAAGCGGAGAATACAGACTCAGAAAGGAACAGATTCATGGCAAAGGCAGAACTGAAAAAGAAGAATATCGGGCTGGTCATTCCGGCCACGAAGGAGGAGCGCGAGAAGGCGCTGAAGAATGCGATCGCGCAGATCGAGAAGCAGTACGGCGCGGGCGCGATCATGCGGCTCGGTCAGAATACCGTCCAGAATGTTCAGTCGATCTCGACCGGCTCGCTCTCACTGGATATGGCACTGGGCATCGGCGGTGTGCCGCGCGGCAGAATCGTCGAGATCTACGGCCCGGAAAGCTCCGGCAAGACGACCGTCGCGCTCCAGATCATCGCAGAGGCACAGAAGCTCGGCGGTGAGGCGGCGTTTATTGATGTCGAGCACGCGCTTGATCCGGTCTATGCGCAGGCACTCGGCGTCAAGATCGACGATCTGCTGATCTCGCAGCCGGACAGCGGTGAGCAGGCGCTGGAAATCGCGGAGGCGCTCGTCCGCTCCGGTGCGATCGACGTGCTGGTCATCGACTCGGTCGCGGCCATGACGACACGCGCAGAGATCGAGGGCGAAATGGGCGATTCCCATGTCGGTATGCTCGCAAGACTGATGTCGCAGGCGATGCGCAAGCTGACGCCTGTGATCTCCAAATCCAACTGCGTCGCGATCTTCATCAATCAGGTGCGTGAGAAGATCGGCGTCATGTACGGCAATCCGGAGACCACGACCGGCGGCCGCGCACTGAAATTCTACGCATCCGTCCGCATGGAGGTGCGCAAGGGCGAGGCGATCAAGGACGGCGCAAATGTCATCGGCAACCGCACCCGCGTCAAGATCGTCAAGAACAAGGTCGCGCCGCCGTTCAAGGAGTGCGAATTCGACATGATGTACGGTCAGGGCATCTCCCGTCTGGGCGAGGTGCTGGATCTGGCGACCGATCTCGATATCATCCACAAGAGCGGCTCGTGGTTCAGCTACGGCGACCGCAAGCTCGGTCAGGGCAGAGATGCCGTCAAGGTCATCCTCGAAAATGAGCCCGATTTCGCAAAGGAAATCGAGCAGAAGATCATGGAGCAGAAGGACAATCTGGTGCTCGCCTCCAAGAAGAACAAGAAGGCCGCTGCGGTTTCCGACGCGAAGGCGAAAGCAGATCAGGCCGTCGCAGAGACCGGTGCAGCGCTGGATGCTGCCGGCGATGCAGATGAGGATTTCGAGGAATTCGCACCGGAGGAATAATTCCGCAGCATGAAAATCACGGAAATCCGCCCAGCAAAGGGCAAGCTCTTTGAGATCATACTGGAAAACGAACAGAAGCTCTGGCTGCACGCAGATCTGGTGCAGTCAGAATTTCTGCGTTCAGGCGATGATCTCGATGAAGACCGCATTGCAGATCTCCGCCGCCGCGCCGCAGAGCACCGCGCCTATGAATACGGGCTCTATCTGCTGGAAAAGCGCGGCTATTCCTACCGCGAGCTGTATGACAAGCTGATCGCTGCGCCGAATGCGCAGGAGGATGCCGTTCTTGCGGCGCTCGAAAAGCTCACACGCTACGGCTTTGTCAATGATGCGCTCTATGCCGAGCAGCTTGCGCGGCATTATGTCGAAGGGAAGAAATACGGGATCCGCCGTGCGGAATATGAAATGCGGCACCGCGGCCTTGCGCAGACGGATATTGACGAAGCGCTTGCCGCATATGATGATGCAGAGAAGATCTCCGCACAGCTTCTGGAGCTGCTGCAAAAGAAATATGCGCGGTATCTGACCGATCCCGATGACCGAAAGGCGACGGAAAAGGTCACGGCGGCTTTGGTGCGGCGCGGGTATTCATATCAGGAAATCCGCTATGCGATTGAAGACTATTACGCGTGGCTGGAGGAGGTTTCCGGGGATGACACTTGACGAGCTTTCCGCATTGGTGAACCGTTCGCTGTTCGCCTCGCTCGGCTATCTTGACGAACAGGGCAGACCGAATATCCGCAGGGTATACTGCGTCTGGCACAAGGGGCTCGGCTGTCATCTGATCTCCACGAATACCGGCTCTGCCCATGTGCAAAGCCTGATGCGGAACGGAAACGCCTGCCTGTATTTTTCAGATGATGCGGCATTCGCGGGGCTTTGTCTTTACGGGCACGCCGTTGTCCGGACGGAGCGGGAATACAGAGAGCTGCTCTGGAATCCCGGCGACGAAAAATATTATCCGCAGGGGATCGGCGATCCCGATTACTGCGTATTGGAATTTATCGCGGAAAGCGGCAGATATTACCGCTATGACGGAAAGGGTGCGCTTTCCGCCGCAGAGCTTGCCGCATCCGGCGCGGGTGAGCAGTATCAGAACGGCTATGCCCGGATGCAGGCCGCGGAAACAAACGGGGGAGAGTTATGATCGTCAGCATCGTATCACTTGGCTGTGCCAAGAATTTAGTGGATTCCGAGCGGATGCTTGCCGCACTGCGCGCCGGCGGTTATGTCCTGACAGCCGATCCTGCCGAGGCGGATATCGCGATCGTCAATACCTGCGGATTCATCCAGTCCGCGAAGGAGGAAGCGATCGACACGATTCTGGAGCTTGCGCAGCTGAAGGAATCCGGCAGCCTGAAAAAGCTGATCGTCACGGGATGTCTCGCGGAGCGCTACCGTGAGGAGGTCGCGGAGCAGTTTCCGGAGGCGGATGCCGTCATCGGCATCGGTGACCAGCCGGAGATCGTGCGCGTGCTGAATGAAGTGACCGCGGGCGAACGCATCACGCGCTTTGCCCCGAAATGCAATATGCCGCTGACCGGCAAACGCATCGTCGCAACACTCCCATTTTTCGCATATCTCAAAATCGCGGAGGGCTGCTCGAACGGCTGCACCTATTGTGCGATCCCCGCGATCCGCGGAAAATACCGCTCGGTGCCGATGGAGGATCTGCTCGCAGAGGCGCGGACGCTCGCGGAGAACGGCGTCACCGAGCTGATCGTCATTGCGCAGGATACCACGCGCTACGGCGAGGATCTTTACGGCGAACAGAAGCTGCCGGAGCTGCTGCGGGCGCTCTGCCGCATCGACGGATTCCGCTGGATCCGCGTGCTGTACTGCTATCCGGAGCGCATCTCGGATGAGATCATAGATGTGATCGCAGATGAGCCGAAGATCGTGAAATATCTCGATATCCCCGTGCAGCACTGCAATGCAGAGGTGCTGAAACGGATGCGCCGCAAATGCGATGCGGAGATGCTGCGCGGACTGTTCCGGAAGCTGCGGACGCGCATTCCCGGCATCACGCTGCGCACGACGCTGCTGGTCGGATTCCCCGGCGAGACCGATGAACAGTTCACGGAGCTGGCGGAATTTGTGCAGGAAATGCGCTTTGACCGCATGGGCTGCTTTGCCTATTCCGAGGAGGAGGGCACACCGGCTGCGCGCATGACCGATCAGGTCGAGCCGGAGCTGCGGCAGCACCGCGCCGATCTGCTCATGGAGCAGCAGATGCAGATCGCGGCGGAACTGAATGCGGAGCGCGTCGGCACAGAGACCGAAGCGGTCATTGAGGGCTATGACAGCGCCGCCGGAATGTGGTATGCGCGGACTGCGGCAGATGCACCGGATATCGACGGGCGGCTCTGGCTTGCGGGTGCGGAGACGCAGTACCGTGCGGGACAGTATGTGAATGTCCTGCTGACATCGACTGTCGATGACTATGATTTACTTGGTGAGGTGAAAGACCGTTGAATACGCCGAATAAGCTGACACTGACGCGGGTACTGCTGGTGCCGTTGTTTGTTGCGCTGTTTTACTGGTATATCCCTTTTCATTATCTGCTGGCAACGATCATTTTTCTGACCGCAGCGGTCACGGATGCGATCGACGGCTATCTGGCGCGGAAAAATCATCTGATTACGGATTTCGGTAAATTTCTCGATCCGCTGGCGGATAAGGTACTGGTCGTATCGGCGCTTTCCTGCTTTTTGCAGCAGCAGCGGATGCATATCGCGCCGTTTCTGCTGATCGTCGGCAGAGAGTTCATGGTATCCGCGCTGCGTCTGGTCGTCGCGAACAAGGGAACCGTCGTTCCGGCGAGTTTTGCAGGCAAGGCGAAAACGGCTTTCACAATGGCAGCGATCGTTGCAGCGCTGCTCTGGCAGACATTCCTCTTTGATTTTCAGCTGTTCGGTATGCAGGATACCGCCCGTCTGGAGCGCATCATGGATATCGTTCTTGCAGCGTTGTTCTGGATCGCGGCGGCACTGACGGTCTGGTCGGGCTGGGAATATCTCAAAGCCTACTGGAAGGACATCAACCCGAATCAGTGAGCGGCAGGCGCAGCTGTGCGCGGGATCTCGATACAATATCATGCCTGAAAGGGAGCCTCAGCAGAAGGCTCCCTTTTTGTTTGGCAGCGCAGCAGACTTTCTCCATAACGCACAATCATTTTGATATGCCGCCGCGGAACATATCTGTTATGCCAAAAATCATCGTATTTCCTTTGAAACCGCTTGACAAAGCCGCGTGAAAATGCTACAATGGCATAGGTTAGCGTCTGCTTACCATTTGAACAGGAAACAGTGCATCCGATGTCAGCAGCGGAGAAAAAATTCCCGGAGGGGGACTTGACAATGCTGTCCGGATGTGCTATAATACAATCATTAGTTGAGCATATACTCAACTGTTAAACTGCAAGGAGGGCAATATGAGCGAAGCAGAAAGATTGTTTTTAGAGGTGCGGGGGCTCAAAAAGAGCTTCGGCAGCGGCGATACACGGCAGGATGTTCTGCGCGGACTGGATTTCTCCGTCAGCAAGGGCGAATTCTGCGTCCTTCTGGGACCGTCGGGCTCCGGCAAATCCACACTGCTGAATATACTCGGCGGCATTGACAGCGCAGACGCGGGCGAGATCCTCATCAACGGCGACAAGCTGGAGGACATGAACGAGAAAAGCCTCACCCGCTACCGCCGCAAGCATCTCGGCTATGTGTTCCAGTCGTATAACCTCATCCCGAATCTCAATGTCAAGGAAAATATCGAGACCGGCGCGTATCTTTCCGATCAGCCGCTCGATATCGACGAGCTGCTGAAAACGCTCGGCCTGTTTGAGCATCGCTACAAGCTGCCGAATCAGCTTTCCGGCGGACAGCAGCAGCGTGTTTCGATCGGCCGCGCGATCGTCAAGAATCCGGATATTCTGCTCTGCGATGAGCCGACCGGCGCGCTGGATTATACGACCTCCAAGGAGATCCTCCAGCTGATCGAGGAGGTCAACCGGAAGTACAGCAATACGATCATCATGGTGACGCATAATGAAGCGATCCGGCTCATGGCAGATCATGTCATCAAGCTGCGCGACGGAAAGATCCGGCACGATGACCGCATCACCGAAAAGATCTCCGCGGCTGAGCTGGAATGGTAAGGGGGCGGATTATGGAAACGGGAAAACGTCCGAAGAATCCGCTGCATAAGCGCGTCTGGCGCGATCTGATCCGCGACTGGAAGCGCTATCTGATGATCTTTCTGATGCTGGTCGTGACGATCGGTTTTGTCTCCGGTATGTTCGTCGCAAACCACAGCATGATGTCCTCGCTGAACGGAAATGCGGCGAAATTCCACCGCGAGGACGGACATTTTGAGCTTTCGCGCATTCCGGAGCCGGAGATCATTTCGGCGATCGAATCCGGCGAGAAAGCGGATATGGTCAGCATTTTCCGCAGCCGTGCCTATGACGAAGCAGAGGACGAGATCGAAAAGGCCGTGCGGGATGCAGTCGAAGAAAAGGTCCGCGAGCAGGTCGAAGCGGGTATCACCGAAAAGGTCACCGCAGCTGTGGACGCGCAGATCAAGGCTGCCGGCAAAAAGCTGCCGGACGAAATGCGGCAGAAGATGCTCGATGAGGCGCTGCAAACTGCAATGGACGAGAACTATGAAGACGCAGTGCAGGATGCGCTGGCTAAGGCATGGGACTCCGAAGAATACAAGGATGCGCTCAGCGAAGCGGCCGATGAAGCGCATAAAGAAATCGACGAAAAAATTGACGAGGAATATACCGAGATCGCGGAGCGCTACGAGCTCGATCAGAGCTTCGATCCGGTTCCGGTCAATGTATACGAGCTGTTCTATAAAAATGCCGATGAGCATATCACCGGAGACGATTCGTATAAGGGCAGGATCCGCGTATACAGCGAACGCAGTGAGGTCGATCTCTACGATCTGCTTTCCGGCAGAGCGCCGGAGAATGAACGCGAGATCATCATTGACCGGATGCACGCAGACAATGCCGGCATCAAAACCGGCGATACCGTAAAGGCCGGCAGCACGGAATTTGAGGTCGTCGGACTTGCATCCTTTACCGATTACATCACGCTCTATGAGAACAATACCGACACCATGTTTGATGCGCTGACCTTCAATGTCGGCATGGTGACGGACGAGGGCTTTGAACGGATCAGTACCTCTTTGCACGCGAACTACGCATTCACTTACAAGGAAAAGCCCGCGAATGAATCGGAGGAAAAAACGCTTTCCGATCACTTCCTGAAAGCGCTCATCACGCAGACGGCCGTCTCCGAAAAGACACTGGAGATCAAGGATTATGTTCCGGCGTATGCGAACAATGCGATCAACTTTGCGGCGGATGACCTCGGTTCGGATATGGCGATGGGCGGCGTGCTGCTCTATATTCTGACGGCGGTTCTGGCGTTCATCTTCGCGGTCAGCATCAGCAGTATGCTCGAAAAGGAAGCCTCCGTCATCGGAACGCTCCGTGCCTCCGGCTATACAAAAGGCGAGCTGCTGCGCTATTATATGAGTGCGCCGCTGCTGGTCGTGATTCTCGCGGCGATCGTCGGAAATGTGCTGGGCTACACGGTTTTCAAGAATGTCATCGTCGGAATGTATTACAACAGCTACAGTCTGCCGTCCTATGAAACGCTCTGGACACCGGAGGCATTCATCCGCACAACGGTGATCCCGTTTGTGCTGATGCTGTTCATCAACTTCATCGTGATCGTCCGGATGCTGCGGCTTTCACCGCTGCGCTTCCTGCGGCATGATCTCAAAAAGACGCGCCGCAAGAAAGCGATCCGTCTGCCGCGCTGGAGCTTCTTCCGGCGGTTCCGGCTGCGCGTATTCCTTCAGAATCTCCCGAATTATCTGATGCTGTTCATCGGCGTGACATTCGTCATGCTGCTGCTCTCAATGGCGGTCGGAATGCCCTCGACCCTCTCCTACTATCAGGAGCGGATGCCGGATATGATGTTCGCCAAGGAGCAGGTCATCCTGACGGATTATCAGGATGAGGATGGAGAGATCATCAGAACAAAAGCGGACGGCGCAGAGCCGTTCTCGATCAGCTCGCTCGAATACCGCACCGATAAATACAATGAGGAGATCTCGGTCTACGGCATGGCGGAAAACAGCAAGTATGTTGATATCACTGTGCCGGAGCATGATGATGAAATGTGGATCTCCACAGCATTTTCCAGCAAGTATCATCTGAATACCGGCGACAGCTTCACGCTCTCCGAGAAATACGAAAACAAGCAGTATACATGGAA
>DGSY01000100.1 GCA_002394125.1 Ruminococcus sp. UBA4350 | reverse complement strand
GGACGATGACCTCCAGCGGAACGATTTCAACTTTTTTGACAAGCGTTTCGCGCTCGGAAAGCTCCTCGACGAAGTGTGTCGGAACGCCTTCCTTTTCGAGCATCTGAAACATGATATTTGTCATCTGGTTGTTGATGACGCCCTTGCCCTTGATCGTGCCCTTCTTTGCACCGTCGCCTGCGGTCGCGTCGTCCTTGTAATCGACGATCACGAGATCGGGATCATTGGTCGCATAGACCTTCTTTGCCTTGCCCTCATAGAGCTGCTCGCCTTTTACTGCATTTGCCATTGGTTTTTCCTCCTGATAATAATTGCATATATTTCTGCGGACTGAACCGCATATCCGATAACTGGAAGCTGCTTATTTGTAAAGCAGCGGTTTGCCGTCTGCACCGAGCAGCGGCGTGAGCGGGCAGTCATTGCCCGGCTTTGTGATGTAGCTGACGCCGGTTTCGCGGTCTGTGACCGTATAGATCAGCATACCGCCGAGCGCCTGCCGGCCGGTCAGCACGAAGCGGCCTTTTTCATCCGGCTGTTCTCCTTCTCCTGCCGGAACAAAAAAATCCTTGATACTATCCGTTATGCCCATGTTGTCCTCTCTTTACAGCGCAGCGATCTTTTCCTGAAGCGCGGCATCCTTCTTCTGAACGCCCGCGATCATTTCCGCCTTGCGCGCTTTCAGCTGCTCGGCAAGTCCCGCATCCGAGAGTGCGAGCATCTGCACCGCGAGGATCGCTGCATTCTTTGCACCGTCGATCGCGACCGTCGCAACCGGAATCCCGCTCGGCATCATGACCGTCGCGAGCAGCGCATCCAGCCCGTCGAGCTGTGCGCCCTTGCACGGAATGCCGATGACCGGCAGCGTGGTATGTCCGGCAATGACGCCCGCGAGATGCGCCGCCATGCCCGCCGCACAAATGATGACGCCGAAGCCGTTTTCCGCGGCCTTCTCTGCGAATTCCGCCGCGAGTGCCGGCGTTCTGTGCGCACTCATAACGTGTGCTTCAAACGGCACACCGAAGCTTTTCAGCTCGGTCAGTGCGCCCTTGACGACAGGAAAATCACTGTCGCTTCCCATGATAACTGCAACCTTTTTCATTGTTCGGTTCCTTTCGCTCAGATCCCGCCGCATTCCTGCGGGGATCAATATTCAGACTCCGCCTGCCGCATTGTATTGCAGGTCGGAAAATTCACTGTAGGTATATGCGCCGGCGGAATTCTGCGTAATGCGCAGGATCATCGCCGTATCAACAAGGCTGAGTGTGCCGTCATCAGCCGGCCGCTGATAGCGCACCTGCATTTGCAGGATATAGGAGGGGAGCCCCTCCGTCGTGCCGGTCCCGATGCGGCTGATATCCGCAGAGATGAGCCGGCAGGAATTATAGCGGTATTCCACGCGCACGGATGCCGTGCTCTCGGCACTGATGAGCGACGAATCCGGCGGGGTCTTCGTCACAAAGAGATATGTGAGATAATTCGCTGCGGTCTCGCTGAGCTGCATGATGACATCGGCAGGGGGCAGCCGCCGGAGATGCGCTTCATCCAGATCGGTCACAAGCTGATGCAGACCGACAGGCATTTCGGTATGCCACTGCACCGGACGAAGCTGTCCGTTTTCCGGAACGGCCTTCCATTTGTTCGCGCCGGAGCCGATCGAAAGCACACCGTCCTCATATTCGCATTCATCCCACGCCGCATCTGTCCAGCGTGTACCGTCCGCGTGGTAGAGGTGATAATACAGCTTTCCGTCCTCCTCGAAGCTCGCGAGCCAGAGGTCTCCGCCGGCGGAATCTGCCGGATAAAACGAGCGGTAGAGGAACGGCACGAGCAGCTCACCGTTCGTCGCAATGAGCCCGTAGTGGTCGGTTTTATCGCTGCCGCGCCGCGCAATGAGAACACTGTCGCTCATTGTCCGCAGATAATACCATGTCGGCTCGATCAGCACTCTGCCGTTCGCCGTGCGCGCACCCTTCATGCCGTTCGATCCTTCAAAGAGGATCACGGCACTGTGTCCGGCCGAGGGCGCCGCGCCGGTATTCTCCGTCATGGGCTGACTGCCCGAAAGCCGGAAGCTGATGATCGCTGCGCTCAGAAACAGCACCGCCGCCAGCAGAATGATGACCAGCAGCCTGAGCCTGCGGTTCATAGGCAGCGCTCCTTTCCCCGGTGATGCATCATTCAGAAGTGCGCACCGTGATAGGTGCCGCCGCCGCTTGCGTCATCATCATCGCTGCTGCTTTCATGCTCCGCACCGGCAGTGTCTTCGGGCTCTGCTTCGCCGGATGCATCCGCATCCTCCGGCTCCGCCGCTTTTCCGGCAGCCTCGGCAGCAGCGCGCTCCGCTTCCTCTGCGGCAGCCTGCTCCGCCTCCTCGCGCATGGCAGCTTCACGCTCTGCGGCGAGCTTTTCCCACGAATCTTTGATCTTCTTTTTGAAGTTCGCCCACATTTCCGAAACGCGGTCTGCAAAACTGACGATCAGAGACGGCGGAACATCCTCCGGCTCATCGTCATATTCATCATCGTAATCGTCATAGTCATCATCATATTCGTCATCATAATCGTCGTATTCGTCGTCGTAGTCTTCATCGTCATAATCTTCATCGTCGTATTCGTCATCATAATTATTTTTATCGTAGTCAATCTTGACCTCGAATTTCGGCTTTGCGGCAGGTGCAGGCTCCGCAGAACCATCCTCGGCAGTCTCCCGCTCACGGGCTGCACGCTCGGCAGTCTCACGCTCACGGGCTGCACGCTCGGCGGCCTCCTGTTCGCGGGCTGCACGCTTGGCAGCTTCCTGCTCGCGGGCTGCACGTTCGGCGGCCTCCTGCTCGCGGGCTGCGCGCTCGGCAGCTTCCTGCTCACGGGCTGCACGTTCGGCGGCTTCCTGCTCGCGGGCTGCACGCTCGGCGGCTTCCTGCTCGCGGGCTGCGCGCTCGGCAGCTTCCTGCTCACGGGCTGCGCGTTCAGCAGATTCCTTTTCCTGTGCATCCGCCTGCTCCTGCAATGCGTGCTCCGCTTCTGCCTCTGCAAATGCCGCGGCTGCGATCGCATCAAATTCCGCATCTTCCGTTTCAACATCGCGGCTCTGGATCAGCGGTGCCGGTTCGGTATCCTCCTCCGTTTCCTCCGCCGCTTCAATCGCCGCATTGTTCACGGAATCCGTCAGATCCAGCATCCGCTCCGCATCCTTTTCGGTCTCACGCGTCAGATAAACCGGACGCTTCTTGACCTCCAGATACGTCTTGCCGAGATAGAGTCCCAGAATACCGGTGCAGAAAAGCTGCAATCCGCCGAACAGCAAAAAGGTGCAGATGATCGTCGGATAGCCCGCGACCGGATCGCCGAAGGCCAGCTTTTTGATGACCGTGACGATCAGCATGATAATGCCGAGCAGACAGGAGATCAGTCCGATGATCGCAGAGATCGAAAGCGGTGCGGTCGAGAATCCGATGATGCCCTCCAGCGAATACCGGAACAGACTGAAGAAGCTCCATTTCGTCTGGCCGCCTGCGCGCTCAACATTTTCATACTCAAAATACTTGACGCGGAAGCCGACCCACGAGAAAATCCCCTTCGAGAAGCGGTTGTATTCGGTCATTGACAGAACGGCATCGACCATCTGTCTTGTCATAAAGCGGAAATCCTGTGCGCCGTCCACGATCTCGGTCTGCGAGATCAGATTCATGATCTTATAGAACTTCCGCGCAAACCAGGAGCGGATCTTCGATTCACCGGCGCGGCTGACTCTGCGCGTTGTGGCGCAGTCATAAAGCCCGCTCGCGACTGCCTCATACATCTTCGGCAGGAACGCCGGCGGATGCTGCAAATCGGCATCCATGACAACGCAGTAGTCGCCCTTTGCGTTTTGCAGTCCTGCGTAGATACCGGACTCCTTGCCGAAATTGCGCGAGAAAGAGATATAGCGCACTCGCTTGTCATATTTCGCCATGACGCGCAGCGTGCGCAGTGTGCGGTCCTTCGAGCCGTCGTCGATGAACAGATATTCAAATTCCAGTTCCGGATGCTTTTCCTGCATTTCCGCAGAAACCTTTGTGATCTCCTTATAGAACATCGGCAGAACCTCCTGCTCGTTATAGCAGGGGACGATCACCGATATCAGCTTTTTCTCTTCCAAGACAGCTTCCTCCTGTCTGCGGCACTTCATATCAGCCGCAAATTCGCATAATCATACACTATATATTATACTCTATACGGCGAAAAAAAGCAAGAGCAAAGCAGAATAAAAATCATGATTCTGCGCTGACGATTTTGGCACGGCTGACAAGCACACAAAAAGTGCGGATAGAACGCCCGCACTTTTGTTTATGTTAGAATATTCAGATATCCAGCCAGTATTGCTCCTCCCGCGGGATGAAGCGCGTGAAGTCGGCATAGCGGCTCTCCCAGCCGGACGGCGCATATTTCTCGAATTTCTCGTCCTTCTCCGGATACTGGGAATAGAAGCGCCTGCCGTCAAAATCGACAAAGAGCGACGGCACGAGCGCCTTGCGCTGCTCATCCGTTTCCGCCCTCGACGATTCGTACATCATCTCGCCTGCCGAGATCTGGTTCAGCATGATCTGCTCCAGGAAGGCCTTTGCGGTATCCTTATCCACGACCGGGATCCGGAAGCGGCTGCTCAGGAATTCGCTGAACGAGCCGACCTGCTTTGTGAATTCGGCAAGTCCGAGCCCGCGCATCCGGAAGGTGTTCTGATAATCCGCATAGAGTGCGCGGTAATCGAGCTTCCAGATGCTCTTTTCGGTGCAGTACCACTGAAATTTCTTTTTGAAGATCACGCCGACGATGATGTTTTCACAGTATTTCGGTTCCATATTTTTAGCCTCCTCAGCCTCCGAAGTAATGCATCTTCAGATAATACAAAATGAACAGATGCAGCGGGTAAAATGCATAAAACAGATATTTCAGGATTTTGCCCCTGATAAACCCGCGCTCGCCGTTATAAAGTCCGGTCAGAACGAATGCGGGGATCGTTGCCGCGCCCTCATTCAGAATGCAGCAGCCGAGTACGCCCTGCAAAATCCGCTCCTCCCGCACCAGATGCAGCACGAGGATCAGTGCCATTCCGCGGATGCCGTAATCCGCATGAAGCAGCAGCGATACGATCAGCAGTCCGGACAGCGAGAGCAGCAGCCGCTTTCGGTCGTCCCGGAACCGCTCATAGGCCGCGATGCAGCAATATCCGAGAAACAGCGTGAAAAACACATTCTGCTTCTCATAGCGCAGCGTTCCGTTATGCACCAGATTCCACGGGATCTCCGAAACCAGTGCAAAGAGCAGCAGCCGGATGCCGTAGCGCTTTTTGTCCCGTGTATGCAGATAGCCCTCCGAGATCAGAAAGCAGTAGATCGGGAAGGCCGTCCGGCCGATCGTCCGGCTGACGGAATACAGCGTCAGGCTGTGCGAGCCGACTGTCAGAAATGCTTTCAGCGCCGGTTCGTAATTTGCCAGCAGATGCAGCCCGATATGGTCAATCAGCATCGTCACCAGCGCGATCAGCTTGAGCCAGCTGCCGGAGATCCGGCGGTAACGGTTTTCAGTTTTCTTTACAGATTCCATCGCACATCCCCCTCAGCCGAACAGCTGCCGCAGCATCTCTGCGGGCAGCGCCGGCGCCGGATCAAAGGCATCGCTTTGCAGATAATCCGCGAGCGCATGATGCAGCCGGTTCAGACAGAGATCCGCCGGTGCTTCATCAAAGCGCACCGTGCAGATCAGCAGCCTGCCGCCGCCTGCGGCTGTCTCAAAGATCATGCCGAGCCGGTGATTGCGCTCCACATTGTCGATCGGCTGTACGGCCGGACGGTATCCGGCGGGCGCCGCATCGAGAACGGCACAGTCCGAATGCGTCACGGCGCTGTACCACTGCGGCGTGCTGAAGCGTTCGCTGAACATCGCCCCTGCGACCGGATGTGTATTGTCGATGCAGAGTCCCATTGTGCCGGCAGGCTCACGCTTGCCCATATTCTGCGAAATGATCCGGAACATATGATAATTCCAGAAATCCGCACAGTAAAAGCCGCGCACGGTTTCCGAGATATGCTCCGGCAGCAGCAGAACGCGCTCCCCCTTTGCAAGATACGGCTCCGCTTCGGTAAAGCTGTGCGCCGTGCAGATCTCCGGCACCGGCGAGACCGGCGGGAACAGCGTCAGCGTCCAGTGATTCGTGATGCCGGAATCCGGCAGCTCAAATGTCAGCTCTGCCGTGCCGATGCAGTCCGGCGGGATCTGAACCGTCTCCTGCCGCAGCGTCAGATAGCCGGGGCCGGATGCGGGAACCGTTCCGGTCAGCGCCGTGATCTGCACATCGCCGCAGGTCAGCGTAACGCGGTAGGGCTGCTGCGTGACCGACGGCCGGCTGATGCGCAGCGCAAGCGTCAGCGTGAATGCATCGCCCGCCGCATACACAAAGGAATCAAACCGCGCCAGCGGCACCAGATCACCGCAGAAGCTCCGCCACTCCTCCGGCCGGATGAAGCCCTTGTTTTCGCCGAGTGCATTGAGCATTCCGACAAGCGCCGTTCCCTGTCCGGGGAAATCCTGCAAATCGAGCAGCTGGAATCCCGCGAGATGCGGTGAACGCATCGCCGCCTCGATCTCCAGCTTATAGCATTCCCGCGAAAACGCACCGGCGCATTCAAAGAATTCCCGCGCCTGCATTCCCATTCCGGCATTCTCCAGCCGCTCGCGGAAGATTTCAAAATTCCGCGCTTCGACCACGCCGGTATAATGCGCTATTTCGTCATAATCCGGATAGCAGTTATACTGCCCGACCTCGTGTGAGATCGCCGGCACCGTCGGCACCAGAACCTTTTCCTGCTTCTCCGCTTTCACGCGCCGGACGCCGGTTCCGTACTGGATCTCGATCTCGGCTGTGCCGCCCGCGCCCTCTGCGGCGCGATCTGTTTCCTGCGGCGCGAGATACGATTCATAATCCCAGTCGGCGGCGGGCGCGTGTGTCTGCATCCGGCCGATCGGCGCATCGCAGTCCGCAAAGGAGCCGCGGATCAGTCTGCCCTTTCCGGTGCGGACGCCCGTCCAGAAATCCTCCTGCGGAAGCTGGAGCGGCATATGCTGAAAATTGTTGCTGCCCTGCGTATAGAGCGGGCGCGGATCGGCTGCGCGGAGAATTTCAATGATCCCGCCGAGCCGCTCCTTGCTGCCCCAAAGCTCATTGCCGAGCGAAAACATACAGAATGAGGGATGATTGCCGAATGCCCTGCAAATGCGCAGTCCCTCGCGGATCAGATACGCCTGTCCTTCTGGATCGTATTTCTCGCCGCCGGGTGCATCGACCGTCCCCCAGAACGGCAGCTCCGGCTCCATGAAAATGCCGAGTGTATCTGCCGCGTCAAAAGCGGCCTCCGGCGGACAGCAGGTGTGGAAGCGGATATGATTGAGCCCCCAGTCCTTTGCGCGCTGAAGCACATCCAGCCACGCATCAATATCCGTCGGCGCGGCTCCCGTCAGCGGAAATGCCATGCCGTCATGCCGCCCGCGGAGCATCACCGGAACGCCGTTCAGCTCGAAGTGGTCGCCGCAGGCTTTGAAATCCCGCAGGCCGAATCTGACAGGCTCATCCTCGCCGTTCGGGAGCTTCAGCCAGAGCGCGATCATTGCCGGCTCATATTCCGTCCAGAGCGGCGCATTTTCCGGCAGAGAAATTGTGAACGAAAAGCGCCCCTCCGCATCCCCGCTGAGCGTGACCTCCTCCGGCACGGCATAGCTTACGCCGCCCGTTCCGGGATAAGGCGACTGCGATACGCTGAGCTTTGCGGTGACCTGCTCTGCGCCGTGCAGAATGCCCTTCACCGTCACGCGCCGCGCCGCAGCATCCGGATAGGCCTGCAAATCGGAAAGATATGTATTTTCGTGAAATTCGAGATATAATCCGCCCGTCACGCCGATCCAGTTCGTCTGCGTATCCTGCGAGGTCATGTGTCCGCCGGGAACGGGATAATCCGTATTTTTGATGCAGAGAACGATCTCGGTCTCCGGCGTCAGAAGTCCGGAGATATCGTAATCATGCGGCGTACAGAGACTGTTTTCGCTTCCGGCGGGCTGACCGTTGATCCAGAGCCGCGTCATGCGCGTGCGCTCCAGATGCAGGATGCAGTGCGGCATTTGCAGCTTATCTGTGCTCAGCCGGATGACGCGCCGCAGCCAGATCTGACCGCAGAACGGATATTTTTCGGTGAGAAAGCCATCCTCGCGGGCGGTGTTGAAATGGCCGATCTGCTGCTGTGCCGTCGTGCCGGGCAGCTGCATTTTCAGCGGATATCCGGCGGGCGGCGCATCATGCTGACAGGGAACGGGATCCGCCGCAAGCTCCCATTCCGTATGCAGGGAATATCGTTTCATCTATGGCTGCTCCTTTTGCGAGATTATCTATCAGTATTATTATAGCACAAAAATCCCAGTCCCGCAATATATTTTTATAAGGCCGATGCGTCCTTTTGTCAACTGCGGGCAGGCATGATTTCCCGCCTTTCCGCATAAGCATTACCGAAATGCACATACTAAAGGAGCGATGCATATGAAACAATCCCTCAGACAGCTTCTTCTGCTCAGCCTGACCGGTTCTGTTCTGCTCGCAGGCCGGCACGCCGTCCCGCTCATGGAGCAGACCGCGATCGGCACGGCCGTCCTGCCGGAATCTGTCCAGCCGGAAGCCGTCCGGCAGGAGACTGCCCCCGCAGAAAGCCCGCAGCCCTCTGCCGTGACCGACACGCCGCAGACGGAGACCGCACCGGTCACGACACCGGAGCTTCAGGCGCCGGCCGATCCGCCGGCGGAAACCCCCAACATTATCAACATCGAATCCGAGGGCTCAAAGGCCATGCACTATTCACAGCTCTATCAGCAGGACAATTCCGGCGCGGGCGGAACGATCGTTGACCGGCATTTCGGCGTCCAGCCCGGCAATCTGTTCTTTTCGCTTGACGGCGGCGGACAGGTCCGGAATACGACCTTCTGGAGCAATGCCGATCTGCTCGCCGAAAGCCGCATTGAGCCGGAGCTTGATCTCAAAACCGACGGCACGCCGATGGTGCTGATCTATCATACCCACACGACCGAGAGCTTTGTCTCCGAGAAAACAGGAACCTATACCGACGGCTTCAATTTCCGCACGACCGAACCGGATAAAAATATGGTCATGGTCGGCGATGCGATTGCAGAGCAGCTCGCGGCGGCGGGCATCGGCGTTGTTCATGCGCGGGAGATCCACGATTTTCCGGTATGGAGCGGCAGCTACGACAACAGCGCCGCGACCGTCCGCAGCATTCTCGCGGAGTATCCGAGCATCTGCATTGCGCTGGATATCCACCGCGATGCGCTCGGCGAGGGAGATGCGGTCGCCGCGCCGGTCGCGGATATCAGCGGAAAGCAGTCGGCGCAGATCATGATCATCTCCGGCTGCGATGACGGCACAATGGGAATACCGGAATACCGGAAGAATTTTCATTTTGCGAGCAAATTGCAGCAGACCGCAGAGCGTATGTTCCCCGGCTTCACAAGGCCGATCCTCTTTGATTACCGGAAATACAATCAGGATCTGACGCAGGGCAGTCTGCTGATCGAGGTCGGCTCACAGGGCAATACGCTGGAGGAGGTCCGATTCGCAGGCGAGCTGACCGGAAAGGCGCTCAGCGCCGTTATCACGGAACTTGCAGAAAGGGGTACACAATGAAAAAGCGCATAAAAAAAGCCGCGTGGATCGCGGTGACGGGATATTGTGCATTTATGATGCTGGGCATGGGGATGCTCCGGACGGCACAGCAAACGCGCCGGACGCTCTACGGCGGAACGCCGGCGCTTGCACAGCTCAGCCGTCCGGCAGATGCCGATAATCAGCCGGAAACGCTTCTGCTCGGCGGCGGCGAATGGGCTCTGACCCTGCCGCAGCCGGAGACCGAAGCGGTACTGGCGGCAGCGGAAAAGCTGCCGCCCTCCGCCGGAAAGCTGCTTCTGCGTCTTTTTATTCTCGCGGACAGTGCCGCGGATCAAACTGCCGAATGCATCAGCGGCGCATAGAGAATCTGATTGTCGATGCACTCGCGGTAATAGCGGTTCAGCTCGCCGCGGTAGATGAGCTTTGCATCGGGGAGATAGCGCAGATCATCGGGCGAATAGAGACAGGGCGGCTTATCGAGCTTGACGCCGCATTCATTCAGCACATAGGCGACGAACTGCGAGCAGACAAATTTCTTATGCAGCTCACTGCGTATCTGGAGCTTGACGCGGATAAGTCCGATGATGCTGTAGGAATACCGTTTCCGGTAGGCGGTAAAATGCTCAATGAGACATTGGAAATGATGATACTGCTCCGCTGTCAGGGGGACTTCGTAGATCTCGCAGGGGATATTCGCAAATTTTCCGAGCGTACCCTCGCCGATGACTTCGGTATTGAAGGTTGCGGGGAGGGGGATGGGCTTATAGTTGCGGCAGAAGCTGTAAAGCTCATGCAGCGCAGGATCGGCGGAAAGGGAGACATGGGAATAGGGCATACGGGATATGACGCGTATGATCTTTGCAACGCCGGTTCCTGTTCTGGTAACGACCACATAGACGGATCGTTTTTTATGCGTTATTGTTGTCATAGTCTGCGTTCCTCACTGGTTTCACCGGCCGGAAAGGGAATTTCCGGCACAAATTTGAAAAAAGGGGTTGCAAATTTTTCTAAAATCTGTTATAATAGGATGTACCGGTTCAAATGCGCCTGTAGCTCAGCTGGATAGAGTGTCAGACTCCGACTCTGAAGGTCGTGCGTTCGAATCGCATCAGGCGTACCATTTTTGAAAGCGCTCCGCTTTGCGGGGTGCTTTTTGTTTATAGTGTGTCAATCTGCCTGCGGCGGGCAGTGCCCGCTGCCGTTTTCCTCCGGCATGGTTTTGCGGACCATATCAGATGCGTCGCTGTTACGGCGCTGTTCGCGCCTGATTTACGGTCTGGCGGAATCTCATTTTGCTTCCGGCGATGTCATCCAAAGTTTTTGGTCGAGCTTTTTTCAAAAAGCTCGCGGAGTCCAGAGGCAGAGCCTCTGGTCGCCCTCCGCAGAGGGCGAAACTCCCCTAGCGTTTCATAAGGGGAAGATTGGGGCTTGGGGAAAGTACCCCGTAGGGCTGCTTTCCCCATTCCGAATAGCATCCGCGAAGCTGATACCTCTTTTCTGAAACAGCGAAAAAACCGATATTATAGATTATAGATGCCGAAGTATTATAAGCATCCGGAGAACTTTAGGAATTGGCAGCGGGCACTGCCCGCCGGCACTGCCGGTCAGACGCCATATTTCCGGTAAAGCAATACCAGCGTCACGACCAGCGCGATCGTCGGAATAATCAGAATCAGCGCTCCTGCGATCTTTTTCTTCTTGTTCTTTTCCAGAAAGCCGCAGAACAGGATATATCCGCCAAAGAGCAGATATGCCGTGATCCCCAGCTTCACAAGACTCTGTATGATCTGTGTCATGCTTCGTCCGCTTCGGCAAACTGCGATTCATGCCGCGTAAAGAAATCCGTGCGCGGCGGCAGGAATTTCAGCTTGTGGCCGGAACCGGTAAAGTAATTCACCGGCTCAAAGATCGTATCCCACGACCAGATGCGCTCGTCCGTATCCAGATATTCGCGCAGCTTCTCCGTGCCGAACGGCGCCATCGGATGCAGCAGCACACCCGCGATCCGGATCATATAGAACAGATTGCTCAGAACCTGCTCTGTCTCCTCACGGCTCTGCTCATCGGGCTTCAGCGCCTTTGCCATGTATTTGCTTGCATTCCGGATATAGCCGTCCAGTACATAGGTACACTGGTGGAATGCGAATTTCGACATATGCCGCTCATATTCCAGCACCGCCTTTTTCGCTTCCGCGAGGAATTTCTCCTCCGGCGCGATATCGGGCAGGATGCCGTCCGTCACCTTCTGCGCGGTATAGAACGCTGTGCGGATGATGCGGTTATAAACATTCGAGAGCAGCAGGCCGTCCTTGATGACGGGATCCTGCTCGTTCGGATCTGCATCGGGATTATAGGGCTTCGGCATGAAGCTGACCGAGCGCTGGCCGAGTCCGAGACCGAGCCAGTGCATACGGAGCTGCTCCGGCGTATAGTGCGAGAGCAGATCATCCGCCATCGGCGGCTTGACGGCGCCGGAGCTGGATGCTTTCTTATCAAGGAACAGGATATGGTGGTTCGCAACGATGACCGGCATCTGCAATTCGCCCTCTGCGGGATCGGAGGTTTTGGTCTCTGCGGCCTGCTGCGCCATCCACATGGCCGGCTCTGCAATGCCGTAGAAATAAATATTATCCTGTCCGATGAACTGATAGACAGTCGAATCCTTGCTGCACCAGTAATCCTTCCACTCTGCGCGGTCATGGCCTTCGGATTCGAGATAAGCCTGCGTGAACGAGATCGGCGCCCAGAGCGACTCCGGCCAGACCCAGACGGTCAGACCTTCTGCGCCCTCCAGCACCGGTGCCGGAACGCCCCATTCGATATTGCCGGTCAGACGGAACGGCACGAGCGTCTTGCCGGTGCGGTAGCGGATGCCGTTTTCGGTCAGGATGCGGCAGGCCGTGTCACAGTCCGGCAGATTTGTAAATTCGATCGTAAAGGAGGGCTTCTTCGGCTCCTCCAGATAGGTATGCGCAGGCATCTGTCCGCAGAGCGAACGGTATTTTTCTTCAAATTCGCGCTTGATATAAATGACCGGCGGCTTGAGGAATTCCGAGATCGTCTTGCAGACGACCGGCCGGATGCGCTTATCCTTCTGCATCGAACCGACCCATTCCTTCATCAGCGCCTCATAATCGCGCAGCCTGAAATACCAGTTTGTGACAGGGCGCATCGACGGTGTTTCGCCGGTCAGCGCCGAGACCGGATTCAGCAGATTCTCCGGCATATACTGATGTCCGAGGTCGCATTCGTCGGCATAGCCCTTTTCGGAGGTGCAGCCCTCGACCGGACATTTTCCGATGACCTGCCGGCCGTTGAGAAATACGCCTGCCTTCTCATCGAAGAACTGCATGGTCGTGATGCGGTCAAGCTGCCCCTTATCATAGAGCGACTGCAAAAATTCAAGCGTAAATTCCGCGTGGATCTCCTTTGTTCTGCCGAGACCGGAGGCGCCGAACAGATTCGGGGAGATGCCGTAGGCCTTCAGTGTAGCCTTCTGCTTCTCGTGATTGCGGCGGACGAAATCCTCCAGCGAGCCTTCAAATTCGCCTGCCTCAACCTTTTTGCGCCAGCCCTCGGCGATCGGCGAGCCGTAGCAGTCCGTGCCGCTGACGAAGATGACATTTTCGCTGCCGATGCGGTCGCGCAGGAAGCGCGCATAGGTATCCGCAAAGACCAGCATTCCGCCGACATGACCGAAATGCAGCTCCTTATTTCCGTAGGGCATTCCGCCCGTAACAACAGCGCGCTTCGGGAATTCCGGGCGCGGGATCTCAAACGGTTTCTGATCGTGATTCTTCGGCATAGGTTCCGATTCCTTTCGTTACATTATAGTTTTTCAATTTATTATAGCACAAATGCGGCAAAAAATCAAGGTTTTGCGGGGATTATACTAACGGTTGAATCGGGGAGGAATATTATTGATGTACCAATTAAATC
>DGSY01000058.1 GCA_002394125.1 Ruminococcus sp. UBA4350 | reverse complement strand
AGGATCTGAACCGCTTTTCCAATCTGACAACGGGCAAGGTCTACGCAAATGTGCTGCAAAAGGAGCGCCGCGGCGAATATCTCGGACGCACAGTGCAGATTATCCCGCACATCACCGATGAGATCAAGCGTTTCATATACAGCGTCGGCGAAAAGGGCAATGCGGATGTGGTCATCACGGAGATCGGCGGCACGACCGGCGACATCGAGAGCCAGCCGTTTCTGGAGGCAATCCGGCAGTTCCGCTCGGAGGTCGGGCGCGAAAATACGCTCTATATCCATGTGACGCTGGTGCCGTATCTCAAGGCCTCCGGCGAGCATAAATCCAAGCCGACACAGCATTCCGTCAAGGAATTGCAGGGCTTCGGCATCTCGCCGGATATCATCGTTCTGCGGTCGGATGAGCCGATCACAGACCGCAGCATCTTCACAAAGATCGCACATTTCTGCAATGTCAAGCCGGACTGCGTGATTGAAAATCTCACGCTGCAAAGTCTCTATGAAGCGCCGCTGATGCTCGAAAAAGCGCATCTTTCCGAGATCGTCTGCCGCGAGCTCAGCTTGCAGACGCCGCCGCCGGATCTGGCCGAATGGGAGGCGCTCTGCGAACGCATCCGTTTTCCGCGGAGAAGCGTCACGATCGCGCTGGTCGGCAAATATGTGCAGCTGCACGATGCATATTTATCGGTCGCGGAGGCGCTTCATCATGCGGGCTATCAGCTCGGTGCGGATGTGCAGATCGACTGGATCGACTCCGAACAAATCACGCTGGAGAACGCCGCAGAAATCCTCGGAGATGCCGACGGCATCCTGATCCCCGGCGGCTTCGGTCAGCGCGGGATCGAGGGCATGATCGCGGCAGCGGAATATGCGCGGACAGAGAAAAAGCCGTTCCTCGGCATCTGTCTCGGAATGCAGATCGCGGTCATCGAATATGCACGGCACATGGCCGGTCTGCCCGATGCGCATTCCGGAGAATTTGCGCCGGACTGCGCACATAAGGTCATTGATTTCATGGACGGACAGTCGGACAGCATCGACAAGGGCGGCACGCTCCGGCTCGGCAGCTATCCCTGCGTGATCGCGCCGGATACGACAATGATGCGCTGCTACAATCAACCGCACATTGCGGAGCGGCACCGTCACCGCTATGAATTCAGCAATGCGTTCCGCGATGTGCTGACCGGTGCGGGACTGTGCATCAGCGGCACCTCGCCGGACGGCAATCTTGTTGAGACCGTCGAGCTGACGGCGCTGCCGTTCTATGTCGGCGTGCAGTATCATCCGGAATTCAAGAGCCGTCCGAACAAGCCGCATCCGCTGTTCGCCGGACTGGTTCGCGCAGCGATCGGTGATGCCTATGCATGAAATACATGAAGAATGCGGTGTGTTCGGCATCCTGACACCGCAGCCGGAAAATCTCGCGCATCTCACATACTGCGGCCTGTTCGCGTTACAGCACCGCGGGCAGGAGGGCGCGGGGATCTCTGTCAATGATGACGGCGTATTCACGACGCATAAGGATCTCGGCCTCGTCGGTCATGTCTTTCCGCCGCAGATCCTCAGCAGCTTTCCGCAGGGCAGAATCGCGGTCGGTCATACGCGCTACGGCACGACCGGCGGCAGTCAGCGGCGGAACTGTCAGCCGATGGAGGTCAATCATCATAAGGGCAAAATGGCGCTTGTCCACAACGGCAATCTCAGCAATGCGGGCAGACTGCGCAGCGTGCTTGAACAGCGCGGTGCAATCTTCCACACGACGAGCGATACCGAGATCATTGCGTATCTCATCACACAGGCGCGGCTGCAAACCGATTCGATCGAAGATGCCGTCCGGCTTGCCGTCCCGCAGCTGGAGGGCGCATTTTCGCTGATCCTGATGTCCGCGCAGAAGCTGATCGCCGTCCGCGATCCGCACGGATTCCGGCCGCTCTGCATCGGCAGACTGCCGCAGGGCGGCTATGTGACCGCATCGGAGAGCTGTGCGCTTTCCGCAGTCGGCGCGGAATTCCTGCGCGATCTCGAACCCGGAGAAATGATCGTGCTGACGCCGGACGGGAAGATGCAGTCCGACCGGAGATACTGCGGAACTGCGCCGAAGCGCACCTGTATTTTTGAGTATATCTATTTTGCGCGTCCGGATTCGGTTCTGGACGGCGTTTCCGTTCATGCGGCACGGAAAAAGGCGGGCGCACTGCTCGCCGCGGCGCATCCGGTGAATGCGGATGCTGTCATCGGCGTGCCGGATTCGGGACTGGATGCCGCGCTCGGATTTGCGGAGGCATCCGGCATTCCCTACGGCATCGGCCTCATCAAAAACAAATACATCGGACGGACATTTATTGCGCCGTCGCAGTCTGAGCGCGACAGCGGCGTACAGCTCAAGCTGAGTGCGATCCGTGAGACGGTCGCGGGGAAACGCATTGTGCTGATCGACGATTCCATTGTGCGCGGCACGACCAGCCGCCGGATCGTGAATCTGCTGCGTCAGGCCGGTGCAGCGGAAATCCATATGCGCATATCCGCGCCGCCGTTCCTGCATCCCTGCTATTACGGCACGGATATTGATTCCGAGGAGAACCTGATCGCCAATCATCATACCGTCGGGGAAATTGCAGAGATCATCGGGGCGGATTCGCTCGGATTTCTGCCATTGGACGCGCTGCCGGCGCTTGCAGGCTCTGACGGGATCTGTACCGCCTGCTTCACCGGCGATTATCCGACAGCCGTTGAGCAGGACGAAGCAAAAGACCGCTTTGAGCGGAAAATTCACCGTTGACAAAAACAGTCCTGTATGGTATGATAAGCAAAATAAGGGATGAACCCGCGTCTGCCTGTTCATACCGGAGAAAAGGATTGTTTATATGGCTGATCTCAAAGCATTGAAACAGAAAAAGCTGATCCGCACGGCAGCCGTGATCCTGCTGCTTCTGACTGCGGTCACGGTATGGTGGCTGATCCCCGTTCGTCCGCTGCGCGGATGTGAGCCGGAGGAGATCACCCGGATCACGGCGACGGGTTTTCCGGGCGCGGGAACTGTGACGCTCGATGCGGAGGAGACGCTTCGTGTCGCAGAAAATCTGTATCAGTGCAAAGCAAAGCGGGCCGGCATCTCGTTCGGCAGAATGGGCTGGGTCTATCAGCTCCATATTTTTAAGGGCGACAGTCTCGTCAGGACGTTTTCTGTCATTGGCAGCGACCGGGCAAGAGACAGTATGTTTTTCTATAAACCGGCAAGCGGCAGCTATTGCATAGAATACCTGAATGCGCTTTCGGAAAAATACAGTCCGAAGGCTCCAAAATAAAGGATGTGATTTTATGATGAGTGTTTCGCAGCGCGAAGCCGCCGAGCTGATCGAAAGCAGCGATATCAAATTTGTGCGGCTTGCATTCTGCGATGTATTCGGTGTGCAGAAAAATATCTCAGTGCAGGCATCTGAAATCGAACGCGCCTTTACGCAGGGCATTGCGTTCGATGCGTCCTCGATCGACGGCTTCCGTGATCCCTCGCACTCCGATCTCTTTCTGTTCCCCGATCCGGCAACGATGACGCTGCTGCCGTGGAGACCCTCCCGCGGCGGTGTTGCGCGTTTTTTCTGTGAGATCCGCAATCCGGACGGCACGCCGTTTTCTGCGGACTGCCGCCGCTATCTTGCCGATACCGAACGGCTGCTCGCGGCGCACGGTCTGCGCTGCGATATCGGCGCGGAATGCGAATTCTATCTGTTCAAGCTCGACGAGCACGGCAATCCTACGGATACCCCGCTTGACCGCGCAGGCTATTTCGATATCGCGCCGGCGGACTGCGGCGAGAATGTCCGCAGGGAGATCTGTCAGACGCTTGAAACAATGGGCATCCAGCCGGAGCGCTCGCATCATGAACAGGGCCCCGGACAGAATGAAATTGATTTCCGGTACAGCAGTGCGCGCAGCGCTGCGGATCATGTCGTGACGTTCAAGCAGGTCGTCAGCACGGTCGCTGCACGGAACGGGCTCTGGGCATCGTTCGCGCCGAAGCCGATCGAAAACGAAGCCGGAAACGGATTCCATATCAACTGCTCGATCGCAAAGGCAGACATCCGCGCAGATGTGAATGAGTCGCTGTTTCAGTCGTTTATGGCGGGCGTTCTGGCGCATACGCCGGAGATGACGGCGGTGCTGAATCCGCTGGAAGGCTCCTATGCGCGGCTCGGCAGGGACAAAGCGCCGAACCGTGTTTCGTGGTCGCCGAGCAACCGCTCGCAGCTCATCCGCATTCCCGCAGCAGATATCTCGCATCAGCGCATGGAGCTGCGCTCGCCCGATGCATCCTGCAATCCGTATCTCGCATTTGCACTGGTCATGCGGGCGGGACTTGACGGCATTCTCCGCGGCCTGACGCCGCCGCCGTCCTGCAATGTCAATCTGCTGGATGCGCCCGCAGAGGTCGCTGCGCAATATGCAGCGCTGCCGGAAAATCTCGCAGCTGCGCGGAAAATGATGGCGGAGAGCGCATTCATGCGGGAATCCCTGCCGGCACATCTGTTTGCGGCTTATACGGAGTGACAGAGCCATGCTGACGCGCTTTGAGCAGAAAGAGGTTTTCGTCATTTCCTCGAACGAGAATTTTCACCGCTATGTACGGGACAATCTGCCGGACGGCGACTTCACGGTCTCCGGCGGTGCGGTCTCCTGTACGGAAGCACGCCAAAAAATGATGGGCAATCGCTGTGCGGTCGTCATCATCAACATCCCGCTCGCGGACGAATGCGGCACAGAGCTTGCAAGCGATCTCGCGGAGAATACGACATCATCGGTCATTGCCGTGGTGAAGAATGAGCAGGAAACGGAATTCCGGCAGTCGCTGGAGCCGACGGGCATTTTTGTCCTCGGACGGCCGTTTCCGCACACGGCGTTTCATCAGGCACTCTACGATGCGGCCTCGGCATATGCAAGACTTCAGATCGTCTCGCAGGAGAATCAGCGTTTGCAGATCAAGCTGATCGACCTGCGAATCGTCAACCGTGCGAAATATGCGCTCATTCAGTATCTCGGCATGACCGAGGAGCAGGCGCATAAATATATCGAGCAGCAGGCGATGAATCAGCGCATTTCCAAACGGACGGCTGCGGAAAATATCCTAAAAACCTATGAGAATCATTGAGGATTCATGGGCAGATTGTAAAACTTTGTGAAATTTCTGTCAGGTGATTGACAAATGCGGAAAAATATGCTATGATGTGATACAGAAAACAGCAACGGCGCTGTTTCGGGAGATTCCCGAAGTGCCGTTGCTGTTTTTTGTTTATCTGCCGGATTGCCGCTTCAACCGCACACACGGCGGCAGTCCGGACGGATGCAAAATACAGAAAGGATGAAAGATTATGAAACCGACTGATGTATTCGGAAGCCTTGTGTTCAATGACGCCGTGATGCAGGAGCGCCTGCCGAAGGCGGTCTACAAGTCCCTGCACGAGACCATTGCAAACGGCAAGGATATTGACCCGACCGTTGCGGATGTGGTCGCAAGCGCGATGCGCGAATGGGCTGTGGAGAACGGCGCAACGCATTACACGCACTGGTTCCAGCCGATGACCGGCATTACCGCTGAAAAGCACGACAGCTTCCTCTCTCCGGACGGAAACGGCGGCGCGATTCTCGAATTCTCCGGCAAGGAGCTCATCAAGGGTGAACCGGATGCATCCTCGTTCCCGTCGGGCGGTCTCCGCGCAACCTTTGAAGCCCGCGGCTATACGGCATGGGACCCGACCTCCTATGCATTCATCAAGGAAAACAGCCTGTGCATCCCGACCGCATTTTATTCCTACAGCGGCGAAGCACTCGACAAGAAAACGCCGCTGCTGCGCTCGATGGAAGCCGTCAGCGAGCAGGCCGTCAAGGTGCTGCATCTGCTTGGATTTGACGATGTGCAGCGCGTCAGCGGAACGGTCGGCCCGGAGCAGGAATATTTCCTCATCGACCGCGAAATGGCAAAGCAGCGCAAGGATATCATCTTCACCGGCAGAACGCTGTTCGGCGCAAAGGCACCGAAGGGGCAGGAGATGGAGGATCACTATTTCGGCGTGATCCGGCCGCGTGTGCAGGCGTTCATGAAGGATCTGAACGAGGAGCTCTGGAAGCTCGGCATCTACGCAAAAACCGAGCATAACGAGGTCGCTCCCGCACAGCATGAGCTTGCGCCGGTTTACACTACAATGAACCTCGCCTGCGACCACAATCAGCTCACAATGGAGATCATGAAGAAGGTCGCGGAGCGGCACGGTCTGATGTGCCTTCTGCACGAAAAGCCGTTTGCAGGCGTCAACGGCAGCGGCAAGCACAATAACTGGTCGCTCTCGACCGATACCGGCATCAACCTCTTTGCGCCGGGCAAAACGCCGGAGCGAAAGAGACTGTTCCTGCTGATGGTCGCGGCAGTCGTCGCAGCCGTCGATGAGCATCAGGATCTGCTGAGAATGTCGGTCGCGTCCGCCGGCAACGATCACCGTCTCGGCGCGAATGAAGCGCCGCCCGCGATCGTTTCGGTCTATCTCGGCGATGATCTCCAGCTCCAGCTTGAGGCCGCCGCGGAGGGACGCGATGAGCAGAAGCACCGCGAAATGCTGACGACCGGCGTTCATGTCCTCCCTGATTTCAAAAAGGATACCTCCGACCGCAACCGCACCTCGCCGATGGCGTTCACCGGCAACAAGTTTGAATTCCGTATGCTCGGCTCGGAGAACTCGATCGCTGATACAAATATTGCGCTGAATACAATCTTTGCAGAAGCGCTCTGCAATTTTGCGGAGCAGCTGGAGGGCGCGGATGACATTGCAAAGGCAGTGCAGAAAATCCTCGCAGATACGCTGAAGGCACACGGCCGCATCATCTTCAACGGCAACAATTATTCGCAGGAATGGGTCGCAGAGGCAGAGCGCCGCGGCCTGCTCAATCTCCGCACAACCGCCGATGCGATGCACGCATTTGCGACGGAAAAGAATGTTGCGCTGTTCAAGCGGTTCGGCGTTTACAATCACAGCGAGGTCGTTTCCCGCAAGGACATTCTCCTTGATAATTACACGAAGCTCATTGTGATCGAGGCGAATACGATGATCGACATGGCGCGGACGCAGATCATTCCGGCGGGCTTCCGCTACGGCGAAGCGCTCGCAGATTATGCGATGAAGAAAAAGGAGCTCGGTGTGCAGGGACTGGCCGAAACCGATCTGCTGCGCCGCGTGAGTGCGCTGACCGATGAGATCACGGCCAAGACCGAAGCACTTGAGAATGTGATGATCGGGCTTTATGACAACGAGCATCCGTCTTACTACTGCCGCGACACGATCATCCCCGCAATGAACGAGCTGCGCGCCGCTGCCGACCAGCTTGAACCGCTGACCGCAAAGAAATATCAGCCCTTCCCGACCTATGCAGACCTGCTTTACAGTGTGTAATTATAATCATATTGCGGTGCCGCATTGCAAAAAAAGCAGTGCGGCTTGCCGTGTAAATATCGGAAGTGAGGAAATGAAACATGGATGCAAATGAGGGCTGTCTTGTATTGGAAAACGGCATGGTATTCCGCGGGAAACGGCTCGGCGCAGGGCGGAATGTCACGGCCGAGATCGTCTTTGCGACCGGCATGAACGGGTATCTGGAGACGCTGACCGATCCGAGCTATTACGGGCAGGCGGTCGTGCAGACCTTTCCGCTGATCGGAAACTACGGCGTGATCCCCGAAGATTTTGAATCCGGCAGGGCATATTTATCGGCCTATATTGCTTCGGAGATCTGCACGGATCCTTCAAATTTCCGGAGCGGGGGACAGCTTGCGGACTGGCTGACGGAGCAGGATATTCCCGTTCTCACGGGTGTGGATACACGGATGCTGACCAGAGTGCTGCGCGATCACGGCACGATGAACGGAATGATCTGCGATACGCCGGAGCAGGCGGATATTTCGCAGATACGCGAATATCGTGTCACGGATGCCGTGAAGCATACGACCTGTGCAAAGGCATATTCGCTCGGCAATGCGAATGCAGAATATCATGTGGTGCTGCTGGATTTCGGTGCGAAGGCAAATATCGCAAGGTCACTTGCAGCGCGCGGCTGCCGCGTTACGGTTGTGCCGGCATATACGAAATGTGAGGATATTGCGAATCTGCATCCGGACGGCATCATGCTCTCCAACGGCGCGGGCGATCCGGCAGACAATCCGGAGATCATCGCAGAGCTGAAAAAGATCATCACGCTCGGCATTCCGGTCATGGCGATCTGTCTCGGTCATCAGCTGCTGGCACTTGCGAACGGCATCCCGACCGCAAAGCTGAAATTCGGACACCGCGGTGCGAATCAGCCGGTGCTGAATTCGGAAACGAAGCGCATGGCGGTCACGACGCAGAATCACGGTTATCAAGTGCAATATAATACAAATGATCCGCATTGCCGCGAGACAGCGGATCTGCTCTATATCAACCTCAATGACAACACCTGCGAGGGACTCCGCTACCGGAATTTTCCGGCGATCTCGGTGCAGTTTCATCCGGAGGCCTGCGCCGGCCCGCAGGATACCGCGTTCATTTTTGATGAATTTGTGCAGATGATGGAGGTGCGGAAATGCCGCTGAATCGTGATATTCATAAGGTGCTTGTCATCGGATCGGGTCCGATCGTCATCGG